>NZ_RZSR01000637.1:0-3557 GCF_004023265.1 Mesorhizobium sp. M1A.F.Ca.IN.020.06.1.1 | reverse complement strand
GATCAATGCGCCTGAATTCGCCGATGTCGTTTCCACCGAGGACAGGCTGAAGGCGCCGGCCGAGGCGACCGGCGGCAGCGTGCGCCGGCTCGCGCCATCCTCCATGCTTGGCGATCTTGCCGGCGGTGTGGCATTGCCTTCGATCGTACCGGTCCGCTCCTCGGGGGCGGCATCGGGGAACGATTGGATCGGGCTGCGCACCACCGACGACAGCACGCTGAAGGCCGTCTCGCGCGTGCCGCTGTTCGGCGGCTTCCTCGGCCTCGGCTTGCTGCTCCTGGCCATCGGCTCGATGTGGTATCGAGAAGGAAGGTAGAGCCTTTTCCTTCTCCCCCTTCCGGGGAAAGGTGCCCGAAAGGGCGGATGAGGGGCGGCGCGCAACAATCAAATACGGCGCTTGCCCCCACCTTGCTCGGCCGGCGGCCTCGCTTTCCCTCTCCAGGACACGGGCGAGGCAGAGCCGCCCTACTCTTCCGGCTCGGTCGTGAACAGCAGCGGATAGCCCTTGGCCTTGCCGGCGTCGGTTGCTCGCGCGGCCTTGGTCTCGGCAACGTCGCGCGTGAAGACGGCGACCACGCAGACGCCGCGCGTATGCGCAGTGATCATCACGCGATGCGCCTGATCCTCGCTGAGCCTGAACTCGCCTTTAAGCACCGTCACCACGAACTCTCGCGGCGTGAAGTCGTCATTGACCAGGATGACCTTGTAGAGCTTCGGCCGCTCGGTCTTCGGCTGCGTCTTGGTACGCGGTTTGAGGACGGTCTCAGGCATTGGAATTCACCAGCTGGAAACTGGGTCTGGCTTGCACTCCCTCAGGCAGGGAAGCATTTGTCCATTTGTCCGCTGGAGGGCGGAGAATCGAGGGACGATGAAGGCTTATGTGGGATAGCGCTGTTTGCGCTTCAACGCCCCTGCCGACCGATCGTGCGACGCACCGTCGTCCATGTTGGAACCGCGCTCCATGAACGCGCCAATCATCCAGGCGGCGAAGCCGATCAGCGTCGCGCCCGTCAGCACGATCAGGACCCAGCTCTGTGCCGGCGTGATGTAGTCGAAGCTCGATGAGATGGCCGGCGCGAAAAGTTCCGGCTCGGTCCTGCCGCTGGCGGGATCCGGCACTGGGCTGGCTGTCAAGATGATCAGCGCTCTTGCTGCCCCGGTGGCAACCAAGCCGCCGAGAGCCAGCGAGCGCATCATGGACGAAAGCCGCTTCTTCATGCGGATTGTCCTACGGCACCGGCATTGCGATCGGGTTAAGGAAGTGGCGCGGCGCAAGCTGCCGGTGTCAGGATTCGGCCGCTGGAAACCGCCCCGGCCGGTTTCGGCCGGAGCGGTCTTGAAAGATCAGGATCGAAGCCTGGATTAGGACTTCTTCGCGTCCTTCTTCGGGGCCTTCTTGACCGGGCACTTGTGGGTCTTGGTCACCTTGCAGGCCTTCTTGGCGGCGACCTTCTTCGGAGCGGTCTTCGCCGTAGCGTCAGCGGCCGGAGCCGTGGTCGTGGTCGAGGCGGCCGGAGCGGCGGTCGTCGTGGCGGCGGCGTTGCTGACAGCCGGCATCGAGAAAGCGAGAGCAACAGCGAGGCCGAGGGCGGAGAGGAGGGACTTTGTCATGGCTTCATTTCCTTTTTCATGCGGGTCGAGGAGTTGAGCGTCACTGAACCGGGTCGATCGGTGTCACTCCAAGCAGCTTCAAAGCGTTTGCGAGCATCCGGATGCCCTGCGCCTGTTTCTTGGCAGCGCAGAACCGGTTTCCCTTTCTTTGAAGTGCCTTCGCCGCGGTGACCTGCGTTGCCGCGGCATGGGTTTCGAGGGCTTCGTCAACTTGACGGTTGAGATTGGTGCAGCGCTCGGTCCGGGTCAGCGGCGTTACCTTTGCGTTGGAGGCCCCGACTGCGGCTGTGATGAGCGACATGCTAAGCAAAGCACCCATCACGCTGATCCAGAACCTCTGCATCGGTCTTGCCCGTTACTCCGGAAACTTGCGTCGCAGCCGATGACCTGACCGCCACGCCACCAGTTATGCCCTTGAAATTTTTCACGAGTTTTTCCCGAGTGTAGAATTTTGTTTCTGAATTGTTTCTGGGGAAGCCATTCCGTCCCACGTCGCCGCCACTGGCCAAGATGTGGCCCGAATTCTATCGTGTGGGTGATCACAGAAGGGCAGCTTGGCTACACAAATCGCGGGGTTCTCGTGAAATCCGACTCGCACATACTGATCGTCGATGACGACAAGGGCATACGCGACCTGCTTCAGGAGTTTTTCCAGAAACGGGGGCTGCGCACGACAGTGGCCGCCGACGGCACCGAGATGGAGTCGATCCTGCGCCGGGCGCAGGTCGACCTGATCGTGCTCGATGTGATGCTTCCCGGTAAAAGCGGGCTGGAACTGTGCCGCGAGATCCGCGCCAATCACACGACACCGATCATCATGCTGACCGCGGTGACCGAGACGACGGATCGCGTCGTCGGGCTCGAGATGGGGGCTGATGACTATGTGCCGAAACCCTTCGATCCGCGCGAATTGCTCGCCCGCATCCGAGCGGTGCTGAGGCGCAACGGCACGGCCGAGCCGCGGCGGCCCACAGCCAAGCAGATCTACCGCTTTGCCGGCTGGACCATGGATTGCTCGCGCCGCCGGCTGACGGCGCCCGACGACGTGCGGGTGGAACTGACGATGGCGGAGTTCAACCTGCTGCAGACCTTCGTCAAGAGCGCGCAACGCGTTCTCACCCGCGAGCAGCTCATCGAGTTGTCCGGCGGCGACACCGGTTACAGCTTCGATCGCAGCGTCGACATCCTGGTCAGCCGCCTGCGCCGCAAGATGGAGGACGATCCCAAGACGCCAAAACTGATCTTGACTGTTCGCAGCGGTGGCTATCAGTTTCTGCCCGAAACGACCTCCGAATGAGACGCTTGCTGCCGCAAACCCTGCCTGTCTGGGTTTTGCTCATCGTCATTGCCGGCCTGATGATCAGCCAGGTCGCGACGCTTTATATCGTGGCGCGCGACCGCGCCGCCGCCAACGATGTGGTTGATCTCTACCGGCTGAACGACCGCGCCTATTCGCTGGTGCAGCTGATGCATGACGCCACGCCTGAAGAACGCAAGGCGACCGCTTCCGGTCTGTTCAATGCCACCTACGCACTGACCGTTTCGGACAGCCCCGCCGTCACTTCCTCGATCGCCGGCGATGACCAGCTAGCCGAGTTGGAGGACATCCTGGTCGGCCGCCTGTCCAAGTTCGGCATCACCGACGCGCGTGTGCGGCGCGATCCGGCAACGCAGGAAGCCGATGTCCCGGACGGTCAGGTGATGAACAAGGATGTCGGCCAGGTCGAGCGCGATCTGCTGGTGCTGGCCGCGGATTTCGCCCAGAGCGACAAGCTGACGGCGTCGCTGCGCTTTTCCGACGGCCAGTGGCTGAACTTCACCGAGCCGATCACGCCGGCTGGGCCGATCCTGAGTTGGGACAGCCTGCCGCTCTATTCGCTGATAGCGGGACTGATCATCGTGATGTCGATCTGGTCGCTGCGCCGGCTGACCGCACCCTATCGCAT
>NZ_RZSR01000636.1:0-3558 GCF_004023265.1 Mesorhizobium sp. M1A.F.Ca.IN.020.06.1.1 | reverse complement strand
GTGGGACCGGCGGCGCGTCATCCTGTGGACGCTGGTGTTCTTCGTAATCGGCAATATCGTCGCGGCGCTAAGCTCGTCCTTCGAATTGCTGCTCATCGCACGCATCGTCATGGCGCTGTCGTCCGGCCTGTTCGCGGCAACCGCGCAAGGCACGGCCGTGGCGCTGGTCGACGACCATCACAGGGCCCGCGCCATCGCGGTCGTGGTCGGCGGCACCACGGTGGCGGTCGCGGTCGGCGCGCCGCTCGGCGCGCTGGTGGCGGCGATTGCCGGCTGGCGCGGCACCTTCTTCGCCATTGCCGGCCTCGGCGCGCTTGCCGGCGCGATCCTGTGGTGGCGGCTGCCGCGCGGTATTGTCGGCACCAGGCTGCCGCTCAAGGCGCGGCTGGCGGCGGCGGTCCGTCCCGGCGTTTTGCCGATCCTGGTCACGACCGTGCT
Source organism: Mesorhizobium sp. M1A.F.Ca.IN.020.06.1.1 (assembly GCF_004023265.1). Lineage (NCBI taxonomy): Bacteria > Pseudomonadati > Pseudomonadota > Alphaproteobacteria > Hyphomicrobiales > Phyllobacteriaceae > Mesorhizobium > Mesorhizobium sp. M1A.F.Ca.IN.020.06.1.1. The sequence goes on along the minus strand of NZ_RZSR01000636.1, from coordinate 3,120 downwards.
GGCGCTGGTCGGCGCCTTCACCGTCTTTGCCTTCATCGCGCCTCTGGCGATCGAGGGCGGCGGGCTCAGCCCGCTGGCGCTTCCCGGCATGCTGCTCGCATTCGGCGTTGGCGCCGTTATCGGCAACATCGCCGGCGGCCAGGCGGCCGACCGTTTCGGCGCGGCGCGCACGGTTTGCTGGTCGCTGGGGCTGAGCGCGGCGATGCTCGTCACCTTGTCGCTGATCTCGACCTTCCTGCCGCATTCGATCGCCGGGCCGGCGCTGATGGGCATGATGGTGCCGTGGGGCATCGTCGGCTGGGCCTTCCCGCCGGCGCAGGCGAGCCGGATCATCAAAATAGCGCCCGATGCCGCCCCGATCGTGCTCTCGCTCAACGCCTCGGCGCTCTATTTCGGCGTCGCCCTTGGCGCGGTGGTCGGCGGTGCGGTGCTGCGCTTCGGCGCGCCGGCCGATCTCGGTCTGGTCGCGGCGGTATTCCCGATCGTCGGGCTGGGTGTGGTGCTCGCGGGTCGCGCACTCACTCGCCCGATCGCCATGCCGGCGGAATAGAGTTCGCGAACTGAAGACTTGCCCGCCTCAGGCTGGCCGCCACATCTGCAGGATGGAGGCGGCCAGAAGCAGGCCAAGCACGATGTTGAGCGCGCGCCATTGCCGCTCGGTTCGGAGCAAACGTGCCAGCAGCGTGCCGGCTACGCACCAGAGCGACAGCGAGACGGCCGCGGCAAGGCCGAACACGGCGCCGAGCAGCAATGCCAACTGCAAGGGGCCGTCGGCAAGCGCCGCGAAGGAAGCGGCCGCACCCAGGCCCATTGCCCAACCCTTGGGATTCATCCACTGAATCCCGGCGCCGCCGAAGAAGCTGTTCGGCCTAGCCATGCTCACGTCGAGCTTGGGCGGGCCGCTGCGGCCGATCCTGATCGCCAGCCAGATCAGATAGAGCGAGCCGGCGATCTTCATCGCAAGCTGGAGCGAGGGGACGGCGGCGATCAGCCCGGCCAGGCCGGCAGCACCCGCCGCCGCTACCGACGCCAGTCCCGCGGCGCTGCCGGCCATCAGCGGCACCGATCGGCGAAAGCCGAACTGCGCCCCGGATGCCGTCGACAGCGTCGTGGCGATGCCGGGCGTCGAGGTCGAGATCAACGCGAACAGGACAAGGGGGATGATGGTTTCGGACATCCAAAGCCTCCACGGTGGAAGGAGCCTGCATGTTAGGCGCTGGGCGCTATCAGTAAATGCAATGTTTGATATAGTCTGCATTAGTGATTATAATGCAGCGATGTTCCGCGATCTCGACACCACACTTGTCCGCACCTTCGTGACGACGGCCGACAAAGCCAGCATGACGGCCGCGGCCAACGCCCTCAATCTGACCCAGGGCGCCGTCAGCCAGCAGATCAAGCGGCTGGAGGAGATCCTTGGCCGGACGTTGTTCGAGCGCGACCGCCGCGGCTTGAGACTGACGCGTTCGGGCGAACGGCTGCTCGACAAGGGCCGGCGTCTCTTGCGGCTCAATGACGAGATCCTGGCGGAGATAAGCGGCAAGGCGGTCGCCGGCGGGGTGCGGATCGGCGTGCCCTACGATCTTGTCGGCACATTGCTGCAACCTGTTTTGAAAACCTACGCTGAAGCCTATCCGCAGGTGGACATTTCGCTGGTCTGCGCCTCTTCGCCGGAACTCGCGGCGGCGCTGGCGGCAGGGACGATCGACCTTGCCGTCATCGAGGAGCGGGCCGGTCCGACGGCCGGCGAGTGCCTGGTGGTCGACCGGCTGGTCTGGGTCGGTGCCAGAGGCGGTTCGGCGCGCCTGAAGCGGCCTTTGCCGGTCTCCATGGTCGCGGATAGCTGCGCCTTCCGTCCCGCGGTGCTGGCGGCGCTCGGCACGCACGGGCTCGATTGGCGCACCGTGTTCGAGAACGGCAACATCGACGCAACGATGGCAACGGTACGGTCGGACCTTGCGGTGACCACCTGGCTCGCCTCGACGGTTCCGGCCGACCTCGACATCCTGTCCGACGCCGACTTACCGGCGCTGCCGAATTTTTCCGTCAACCTGCACCTGCCGAAGCATGCAGTGACGCGGACGGCAGAGGCATTCGCCACTCATATCCGCGAGGGTCTGGTGCGGCATCGCCGGGCAGCGTGAGCGACACCTTTCGTTCCCCGCCCCCGCTTTGGGGGCGAGGAACTTGGCGCTACTTCCAGTTCTTGCGCCGTTCGAGCTCGGCTTCCGAAGGCTGCTCTGTCGCAAAAGATCCGGTCTTGACGTCGCCGCCACGTTCATAGGTCGCCATGATGACACCCGTGCTGGTGGTTTGCGACTTGATGAGCTTGAAGGCGGCGGGCATCGCGTCATCGCCGAACAGGCGCTTGCCCTTGCCCAGCAACAGCGGGAAGATCATCAACCGGATCTCGTCGATCAGCCCATTGGCGAGCAGGGTCTGGATCAGATTGCCCGAACCCTGGATGAGCAGATCGGGTCCGTCTTCCTGCTTGAGCTGTCTGAGCCTGGCAACGACATCTGGTCCAAGCGGCTGCGTGCTCTGCCAGGTCAGGCTATCCGGCCGATGCGTCGCGACATATTTGGTCGCCGGGTTGAAGGCATCTGCGATCGGATCTTTCTGATACGGCCAGTACGCGGCGAAGATGTCATAGGTTCTGCGACCGAGCAGCAGGGCGAAGGGCTTGGAGAACAATTCGTCCATTGCCTCGCCCGCCACCTCGTCAAAGTAATGGAAGGTCCAGCCGCCGAATTGAAAGCCGCCGACCGGGTCTTCTTCCGGGCCGCCCGGCGCCTGCATGATCCCGTCGAGGCTGACGAATGTGGCGGCGATGATCTTGCGCATCTGTCTTCTCCCTTTTCGTGATCCGTGCCGTCGCGGCCGGATTTCGGCCTAAGGACGGGCGACGAGCCTGCGTTCCGACACAGACTCCCGCAGATTTCTATCGTTCGCTGTCGGCGCGCATGGCGCGGGACGAAAACCAGACATCGCCGAACACGGCGGTGGCGGTTCGATCGGGCGCCTTGTCTTCGGTCAGCCAGATCGAGCGCGTGCGGCTGGCGCGTTCGCGGGTTGGCACTTTTGCGTCCGGGCCGGCGAGGGAGGCGCCGACGCAAGGGA
>NZ_RZSR01000635.1:0-3563 GCF_004023265.1 Mesorhizobium sp. M1A.F.Ca.IN.020.06.1.1 | reverse complement strand
CCCGCGCCCATCGCCGGCTCGCCGATAAAGGCGGCGGCGTTGTCGGCGCCGACTTCGAGGATGGCGTCCTCGACGGCCTTGGCGGCGCGCAGGCCGAAATCGTGGTCGCTTTCGCCGGGCAGCGCGAGCTCATAGGCATAGGGCATCATCACATGGACGATGTTCGGCACCGCGCCGCCGAGCTGCTTGTGCATGGGCTCCATGCCGCCGAGCGAGGTGCCGGCGATCGTCGAGCCGTGATAGGCCATCTTGCGCGAGATGATCCGGTTCTTCTCAGGCTTGCCTTCGAGCGCCCAATAGTGGCGCACGAGCCGCAGCGCTGTGTCGTTGGCCTCGGAGCCGGACGAGCCGTAGAAGACCTGACCGACATGCTCCGGCGCCAGTTCCGCCAGCTTCTGCGACAGCAGCACCGGTGTAGGCGTCGAACACTTGAAGAAGGAGTTGTAGTAGGGCAGCTCCTTCATCTGGGCGTAGGCGGCCTCCGCCAGTTCGTCGCGGCCGTAGCCGACATTGACGCACCAGAGGCCCGCCATGCCGTCGAGGAGTTCCGTTCCGTCGGAATCATAGATGAACGGCCCTTTGGCGTGGGTGATGATGCGAGAGCCCGCTTCACGCAGTTCCTTATGGTCGGTGAAGGGATGAAGGTGATGCGCGGCATCGATCTGCTGAAGCTGCTTCAGCGAATAGTTCTGATAGGTCATGGGTTTGTCTTTCCTCTTGAATCAATCCGGCGGTGGCCGGGGCGGATTCGTCAGAGGAAACGGGGCGGCGAATAGCCGATGCGGGCGCACAGCCGCAAAAGCTCGGCGCGCAGCGTGCGCGGTGACGGCGTCACCGCGACCCCGAAGGCGCCTGATGTGCTGATGCGGACCATGGCGGCACCTTAAGCCGCCAACGGCCAGCAATTCAAGCTGGACCGGCAAGCGTGCGCTGCAGAAAGACGTAGCGCATCGCCGTTTGCGCGGCCTGGGGCCGGCGATCGCCGCGCCCGCCATGGCCGCCTTCGGTCTCCTCGAAGAACAGCGTCTTGCCGTGACCGGCGGCCTGGAGCCGCGCCGCCATCTTGCGCGCATGCCCCGGATGGACGCGGTCGTCCGCGGTCGAGGTCATCAGCAGCACCGGCGGATAAACGGCACTGGTCGCCACACGCTGATAGGGTGAATAGGCGGCGAGCCATGCAGCCTCCTCCGGCTTTGACGGATCGCCATATTCCGCCATCCACGAGGCACCGGGCGGCAGTTCGGTGTAGCGCAGCACGTCGAGCAGCGGCACGTCGATGATGACGGCGCCGAACAGCTCCGGACGCTGCGTCAGCGAGACGCCGGTCAGCAGGCCGCCATTCGAGCCGCCCTGGATGCCGAGTTGTGCCGCCGTGGTGATGCCGCGCCTGACCACATCCTCGGCGACCGCGGCGAAATCATCGAACGCTTTCTGGCGCTTGCCCTTGAGCGCCGCCTGATGCCACGCCGGGCCGAACTCGCCGCCGCCGCGGATATTGGCCTGCACATAGGCATTGCCCTTGTCCAGCCAGAGCCTGCCGCGGATACCGGCATAGCCGGGCAAGAGCGGTACTTCGAAGCCGCCATAGCCATAGAGCAGCGCCGGCACCGGTCCCGTCTGGTCGCGCCGCCTGACGACGAAATACGGGATCATCGTGCCGTCCTTCGAGCGCGCCTCGAACTGCTCCGAAACATAGGGCGATGCATCGAAGCGCGCCGGCTGCGATTTCACGGTTTGAAGTGTGTCGCCATTGTCGTCCGACCATATGATCGAGCTCGGCGTCAGGAAATCGGTGAAGGAGAAGGAGACGCTGGAGCCGAAATGCTCGGCATGGCTGATGCCGACATTGCCCTTGTCGGGCAGGTCGACCGGCTTCACCGACCAGCCATTGCCGGTGCGGTCGCAAACGACGACCTTGCCGCGCACATTGTCCATCAGGTTGATGAACAGCCGGTCCTGCGTCCTCGCGAGACCTGCGATTGAAACGCGGGGCTCCGGTTTGAGCAGCGTCTCGACCAGTTCGAACGAACCGGTTTCAATCCAGCGGTCGAAATCCACGGAATAGAGCCCATCCGGCAGGCAGCGCGTGCCGTCCGGCGCCGTCCACGGACTGCGGACGCCAAAGACCAGCTGTCCCTTGAAGATCGCGGTGTCGGTCGCGTCGTCGGGCAGCGGGATGCGCCGGTTCTCGCCCGAAGCCAGCCGAAGGAAACTGTGCGAGGTGAAGAAGTCGATGGTCTTGCCGAGCATGACATGTTTCTTGTCGCCATCGAACTCCACGCCGCCGCCGACCGCGAGATGATTTTTTTCGCCCTCGAAGATCGGCGTCGCCTCCTCCAGCTTCGTGCCACGCCGCCAGAGCTTGATCACCCGCGGATAGCCTGACTGAGTTTTGTCCTCGTCCTCGAAAGCCGCCGAGACGATCACCGTATCCCTGTCCAGCCAGGAAAACCCCGACTTCGAAGCCGGTGCCCGAAACCCGTCCTCGACGAAGGATTTCTTCGCAATGTCGAACTCGCGCATCTCGCTGGCGTCGCCGCCGTCCGGCGACATGAACAGCAGGCAGCGGTCGAAATCGGGATAGAGCCGGCTCGCGCCGCCGAACACCCATTTCACGCCTTCCTTGGCCGAGAGCTGATCGAAATCGAGGATCGTTTCCCAATCCGGCTTGTCGGTCTTGTAGGAGGCGATTGTCGCGCGGCGCCACAAGCCCAGCGCGTTGGTCTTGTCCTGCCAAAAATTGTAGACGTAACCGGCGAGCGCCGATCCGACCGGGATATTGTCCTCGGCCGTCATCAGGTCGAGCGCGGTCTCGAATGCCGCCTGATAGGATGGATCGCCCTGCAGTTCGGCGACAGTCGTCGCATTCTGGCGATGGACCCACTCAAGCGCTTCCTTGCCGTTGCGATCCTCCAGCCACAGGAAAGGATCCTCGACCGGCAATTCAGGCTGTGTTTGGGTCATCGGGCTGGTCATGCGGGTCTCCGGGTCTGGCGGCCCTGCCTACATCGCGTTCGCCGCGCCAACATTCAAGAGCAGAGCTGCCTGCGCTCAGCCAGCCGGCCCTACATCACCCGCCGGCGAATGACGGTGACTACAGCCAGCGCCGCGCAGATCGCGCCGAGCGTCACCGGAAGCCCCGCGGCGCCGATCAAGTCCATCACGCCGCCGGTCAGCGGCGGCACGAGGATGCCACCGACGCCCCACATCAAGGAGAAGGCGGCATTGCCCGCGACCAGCGCCGAGCCGGTAAAACGCTCGCCAAGCTCGATGATCGACATCGTATAGATCCCGTAGGACACCGCGCCCCAGATGAAGACGCAAGGCCAGATCAGCGGCGTCTCGATGAGCGCCGGCAAGAGCGCGCAGCCAAGAACCGTCACCGAGACACAGCCGAAGCGCACGAGGCGCGCCGTCAGTCTTTCGGCGAGCAGGCCGAGCGGCACCTGCATGGCGATGTTGCCGGCGATCATCGTCGACAGCAGCGCCGACATGCGCGTCTCGGGAATGTCGAAGTGGGTGCCATAGACGGGAAGCAGCGCCAGCACCGACTGCTCGAAACC
>NZ_RZSR01000634.1:0-3572 GCF_004023265.1 Mesorhizobium sp. M1A.F.Ca.IN.020.06.1.1 | reverse complement strand
ATCAGGTGCTGCTCGACGAGACGCCGGGCGACCGCGGCTCGCGCGCCGCGCATGCCTCGTTCCAAGCCCGCTATCTCGAGCACTATGCGGCGGCCGTCGCGCAATACCGCCGGCGCCTGAAGAATACCGAGACCGTGGCGCGCGTGCTCTCCTCAGCCGTCGAGGGCGTGATCCACAATGCGGCGCGCCGCAACATGCTCGATGCGCCGGAGCTGCAGAAGCAGCTCGGCGAGCTGATCTGCGCCTATCTGTCCGGCCAGGGCGCGCGAGCGTGACCAGCGCGATACCGACGCCGTCAGGGTCGATAGCCGAGGCAGATCGCGCCCAGCGCGACGACGGCACAGGCTCCGATACGGAGCGGCGTCAACTGCTCGCCGAGGAAGAAGCGGCCGATGAAGGCCGCGAAGACGACGCTGGTCTCGCGGATGGCGGTGATCGGCCCGGCCGGCCCCTGCGCGAAGGCGGCGACCACCGCGCCATAGGCCAGCAGCGCGAATAGGCCGCCGCTCAAGGCCTTGCGTGTTTCCGGCGCACGCAGGTCGACAATGAGCCTGCCGCGCAGGCCGACGAAAGCCGCCGGCAGCAGGGCACCGTAGATCAGCAGCACCCAGGCGGTGTAGGCGGCGCTGTCGCCGGCGACGCGCACGCCGATCGCGTCGACCGTCGCATAGGCCGCGATGATGACGCCGGTGGCCAACGCGTAGAGGATCGATGTCACTGAGGCCCTGCCCCGCCCGACTGACAGACCCATAATGCCGCAGGCGACCAGCGCGACGCCGATGAGTTCCGGCGCGGCGAGCCGCTGGCCGGCCAGCAGGAAGCCGCCGAGCGCCACCAGCAGCGGCACGCTGCCGCGCACGATCGGATAAACCTGCCCGAGCTCGCCATAGCGGTAGGCGGCAACCAGGAACACGCTGTAGCCGACCTGAAGGACGGCCGATAGCACGACATAGGGCCAGGCAGCCGCAGCCGGCAGCGGATGGAAGAGCGCCAGGACAATAGCAGCGGCAGTGCTCGAGAAGCTCATGACTGTGACCGTCCACAGCCTGTCGGCCCCGGTCCGTAGGAAGGCGTTCCAGCTGGCATGCAAAATGGCCGCGGACAGCGCGAGCCCAACGACCGTCGCGTTCATTGGGGGACCCGCGCTCCGGCGAGGATGGCGGAAGCCGCCTTGCGCGCATTGGCGATGGCGGCATCAGCCTCCCCCATCTGGGCCATCAGCGTCGCGCCTTCGATCAGCATCAGCAGCGCCGTGGCGACGCCCTCGGCCCGCTCCGACGGCATCTCTTCTTCCAGGATGGCGCGCAGGCGCGCCCGCAAACCCTTCTTCTGGCGGCTGGCTGCCTTGAACACCGGATGATCGGGATCGCCGAACTCGGCGAGCGCGTGCGCGAACAGGCAGCCGTGGAAATCCGGATCGCGAAACCAGCGTTCGTGCCAGTCCAGTATCGTGAAGCTCTTCGCTTCCGCCCTGTCCCCCCACGCTGCCCGCCGGTCGAGCTGGCGTTCGAAACGCGCCGCGCGGTGCTCCAGCACCGCGACGATCAGATCGTCCTTCGCCGGGAAGTGGCGGTACATCGTCATCTTGGCGATGTCGGCCTCGGCGATAATGCGATCGATGCCGGTGGCGTGGAAGCCGTCGCGCTTGAACAGCGAATACGCGCTGTCGACGACATGCTGGCGTTTGGCGGAAGGCGATGAGGGCATCATGTCGCCGCGTGATGAGACAGGTCTGTCTCTTTTAAGGCGACAGTTCGACAGTTGTCAATCGGCAGCCATTAGCCGATTTGCCTTCCGGCGATGGCCGGCAAGCTCACAATATTCGCGATGGGACTGATGCCGTCGACGGGCCGAACGGAGTGGGGTGCGACCTGAAGCCCGCAGACCGGGGAATGGATCGGCGGCTTCTTATCGAAGCACGCGGCAGCGGCCGTTATAAACCATCCAGCGGTCGAAGCCGGAGACGCAGAACTCGACATTGTCGCCGATCGAGGCGAAGCCCTGGCCTTCCTCGATCAGGTAGAAGATCGAGCGGTCGCGGCCGTCCGACAGGCTGACGGTGGCGCGGCAATAGTGCCGGCCGATCGGCCATCTCTCGCTCGACGGCAGATAACGATGCAGGCGGATGTTATGGAAATCGGTGATCGCGACATCCGGCAGGTGCGGCACATGATGAACCTGATAGCTGAAGCGATCGGTGATCTTGCTCAGCACCCAGGCCTCGCCGCAGACGCTGCCGTCATCCTCGGTTGAAACGGCAAGGTCGGCGGCCTGCGCTGCCTGGGTGAAACCAAGCGACGTGCCAAGCGGCGTCAGAAGCGAAATCAGCGCGGCAAGGGCGGAATGGGCGAAGCGAGTCATGACAGCCTCTCAAGGTCGGTTGCGCGCACTGTGCGGATTCGCCCGGCGGCGGTCAAGCGGTTGTGAAGACAATGGTTTCCCAAATCATCGTTCCAGATGCGGTCCGGCTGTCAGGCCGTTCCCGCCACCAGCAGTCCGCCGATGACGGCCAGGTTGATCAGGAAGGCTTTGCGCAGCACCTGCCGCTCCGGCTCTTCGGACTCCCAGAAGCGCAGCAGCGCGACGTTCGTCGCCAGCGTGAACAGGACAAGCGCGCCGGCGGCGAAAGGCACGGCACGGCCGAGCGCGAGCATCAGGCCGGCGACGACCTCGAGCGCTGAGCCGGCTGCCAGCATGACAGCGGGAGCCGGAAACTTCCGGCTCGCCAGATAGTCGCACATCGCCTTGAATTTCAGGAAGTGCTCGATGCCGGCGAAGACGAACACGCCGCCGATGAGAAGCGCGCCTATCGCCTGAACGGTATCGATCGACATGTCGACCTCCTGCCAGGCTTCCGGGTCAATCCTTCGGGATGAAAGCGGGGTTGTAGACGACTTCCCAGAGATGATCGTCGGGATCCTGGAAATAGCCGGCATAGCCGCCCCAGAAGGTCTTTTGCGCCGGCTTGGCGACGCGCGCGCCGGCCTTGACGGCCTCGGCCATCGCAGCGTCGACCTCGGCCGCGCTCGACACGTTGTGGCCGATGGTGAACTCGGTCGGACTGCGGCTGCTCTGCGGCACGGTGGCGTCGAGGGCGATGCTCGCGCGCTCGAAGATCGCGAATTTCAAGCCGCCGGCAAGCTCGAAGAAGGCGACGGCGCCGTGCTCGAACTCGCGGCCGATGATGCCTTCGGTCGGCAGGCCCAGGCCGTCGCGATAGAATTTGAGCGACGCCTCCAGATCGTCGACGCCAAGGGTAAAGACGGTGATGCGAGCTTTCATTTCTCTCACTCCCTTCTATATTCGTCACCACATCCGCGACCGGATGCGGCGCGGTGAAGGCGCTGGACGCGCCAAGAGGCTGCATCCGTTTTGCCACGGCGGAAGCGACCCGCATTGAAGATTTCGGCCAAAAATGGCCGAAGCGGACCCGCCAGAGCACGCCGAAGCAGATCGGAGAAGATATGGAAGCGGTCCTGGCGCAGACCACCGGCTTCTTTCGGGAACGGCCCGCCCCGGGAGGCCTGGCCGGCGCCTTCTCCGCCGTCTGGGTGCATCGCATGGCGAAGCAG
>NZ_RZSR01000633.1:0-3578 GCF_004023265.1 Mesorhizobium sp. M1A.F.Ca.IN.020.06.1.1 | reverse complement strand
CGACGTACCCCTGACGATCGGCTGCGAGACGCCGTCGGCAAAGCCGAAATGCTCATAGGCGCGGGCGCGCTCCGGCTTGCCGTCGTTGCCGGCATGTTGCGTTGTCCCACCGTCCTTCTTTGGCTCGCGGTTCACGACAAGCGGCAATTCGGCAACGATCTTCATCCCCGCGCCTGTCGTCTTTCGCTTCGCGGCCGCAACCTCCCCCTTCAGTACCGCCGGCTCCGCGGCGTAGCAGATGACGACTGCGTCGACCGGCGCCGTGGCCGAACCCCACTGCCATTTGTCAGGCGCATCCGGGCCGGTGTCGTCGAGGATGCGGCTGCGCTCTGGATTGCCCATGCCGTGGCGAAAGGCAGCTGGGAATGTGTCCAGCGGATCGTCGTCGACGCCGCCCTTCAGCCCAAGACGGCGCAAACCGTCGGGACCGAAGGCCACCGTCATGGCGCGTCCGGCCGGCACGCCGTCGCCGAAACTGGTCTTGTCGATGACGAAGTCCAGCCACGCTCTGCGTTGCATGGCCGGCAGTCCTTCCGGCACCCGGATCGCCAGCATATGCGCGTGGCCAAGCGCGCCGAACGGGCCGAAGAAAATGGATTGGATCTCGCCGGCTTCCAGTTCTTCCACGGGCAAAGGCGCCGGTTCACGGCCGACGGTTGCAGCCGGCCTTGCCAGCGGCCGCTGCAGCGAGCCGAACAGGCTCACCCAGTTGCGGGCCTCGCTGCCGGTGGCGGAAGCAATGCCGCGCCGGATCTTCGAGTTGATACGGATGCGCGCGGTGTTGAGATGCGGATAGGCAGAGTACCAGAACAGCGTCGGCACCTGCTGACGCCGCGCCCAGCGCTTGAAGCGGTCCCCGTCGCGCGCGCCGTCCAGGAAGAGCCAACGCGTGCGCGGGTAGCCTTCCGTGTTGCTCCATACGCCGGTCAGGCCCTCTGAGGCCTTGGCGATGAAGTCCTCGAGATAGCTTTCCCAGCTGCCGCCATAGTTGGAGAAGAACATCAGCTTGTCGGTGCCCGGCAGCAGCACCCAGCGGGCGAAGTGAATGGTGTTTATGGTGGCGAGGAACCCCGGCTTGAACACCTTCTGCGCCGATATCGAGATCAGGTAGAAGGAAAGCCTCAGCGCCAGCCGCCGCAAGGTGCCGGCCTTCATCGTCGATATCGCGGTGAGATGGTTTTGCGCGCAGTGGTCCTCATTGGCGAGTATGCTGTCCAGCGCGCCGAGATCGATCGGCGTGTTCTGCGGCCGGTCCTTGTCCTCGAGGCGCCGCAGGCTGAGGAAGCACAAGCCGATGAACAGCAGGGCTATCGCGAGCAGCCCCAGCACCGCCAGCAGAAGCGCGGTGCCGGCAATTGCGACGTTGGTGAAGGTGACACCGTGCGGATTGCCGAACACGAGCACATAGGTCATGCGCCAGCAGGCAAGGATGACGATCGCGACGGTGGCGAGCACGGCCGGCGCAAGCAGTGTCGTCGTCAAGGCCCGCCACCAGCGGCCCGGGGGCCGCTCCAGCAGGCTCTCAGCCGGCTCGAAGGCCCAGCCGAATTGCCCTAGCGACTGGGCATGCCGGCGCGCCTCGGTGAGCACAGCAAGGGCGTTGCCTGTACCCGCGCGCGGCTTTTCGACGATCTCGCGCACGCTGTCGGCGAGCTCTGCCTCGGCAAGGATGCGGCGCACCGAATGGCCAGGCGTTCCGGAAAAAACCAGCCCTGCCGTGCTGCCGAAGGACGGCGAGATCTCGATGTGATGCTTCTTCAGGAAGTCCTGCAGCGAAGCGTCGCCGGGCAGACCGCACACGGCCCTTAAGATCGGCCGCAGCCGGTGGCCCATGGCCTGCGTGATGGCACCGATGACATCGTCGGTGCTGCCGTCGCCGGAGATTTCGAGGACAACCGCGCCCGTCTCGAGGTCCGATTTCTCGTCTTTGCCGGTGGCGGCGACAGCCAGGCTGGCGAAGTGGACCGTGCCGACATTGTCGAGCGCATTGCCCACCTCGTCGATCGCCGGGTTGCCAAGTGCGCCGACCTTGTCGCGCACGGCATCCAGCGGCACCGCACGCCTGATCGGGCAAACCACGGTGACCATCGACTGGTCGACTGTGCGGCAAAGCGGCGAGCGCTCGAAATCGACCTTGAGGCTGGCCGGATAGGCGCCGACATTGACCATCTTGCCGGCTCTGCCGCGCGCGCGGCGGAGCTTGGGCTTGCTGAACAGGGCGCGAACGCACTCGCCGATCTGAATGCGGGCGATCTCGGCCCCGATGCACAGATGAATGCCGTGGCCGAACACCATGTAATCGCGATAAGGCCGCGAGGTGTCGAATTCGTTTGGCCTTTGCACGATTTCCGGATCGAACATGGCGGAAAGCGTCGCCGGCATGACGACCGTTCCGGCCTTCACAAGGCGCTCTCGCCGCGTGCCTTGGCCGATGACCGCGTCACGGGCGGTGTAGCGCCACGGACCGACCCAGATCGGCTTGAAGCGCATGGCTTCCAGGATCGCCCGATCGAGTTTGCCGGTACCGCCCGCTGCAATGGCTGCGTCGACAGCCTGCCTTGCATCTGACCGCGACAGGATGACGTCCAGGCAATTGCCGCCGGCAAGCACATTGGTCGGAACGAAGCCGGCAATCATGCCGAGCATGATCGAATGGATGTCGGGCTGCGATAGGCGCCCTTGATCCTTGAGCGCGACGAGGCGCGCCAGCGGCCGTTCGTCCTTCCCTCCCCTGTCCCTGATCGCGGCAATCGAGCGGTCGATGACCTTGATCAGACGATCGCCGCCGACGATCGCGAGCTGACGTGTCGTTGGGCTCGCTGTCGGATCGGAAAAGAACAGCGCGCTGAGCGCGATCGACCAGTCGGCGAATTCGGTTTCATCGTCGATCTCGAGGCCGAAATAGTCGCGACAGATGCGTACCGGAACGATCTTCATCAGCCCGCCGATGGCGTCGAAGCCGGGGCTGGCCCGGGTCATGATGTCGCGCGAATGACGCTCGGCGATCGGCCTGACGGCGGCTTCGACTTCCGCCGGCGGAAAGGCGCTCAGCACGGCCGATTTCATTTGCCGGTAGGCGGCCCCGTCCTGCATGCCGAGGATGAAGTTCGATCCCCTGGCCAGTTCCGCCATTTCCGGTCCGTACGGCGTCTCGAACTCGTCGCCGCGCTCCAAAATGTCGCGCACATCGACGCCTTTGGTGACAAGCAGGAAATTGCCGAAGGCCAGGTTCGGCCAGAAGCGGCGCAGCAGCGCCAGCAGCCAGCGCGGGTCGTTGAAAAGGAAGCCGGCGATACGGGACGCAAGCCCCTTGGCGCGGAGCCGGTCGATATCGAAGGGCGGCATTTCGGCGACAGGGCGCTGGCTCTTCTGGGCAGCGCGGACAGCAGCGAAATACTTCAACTTGATCATGCGCGTTCGAGCCCCCCGGCTGTCCACGTCACTGCGATGCCGGCTATTGTCTGGCCTAGGTTTGGTTCGGTCCGGCGTATGTGATTTTTTTCACAATCATCGGTGTTCGGTTCCGGCAATCATGCGATGGACTTGGCCTGGCCGAAATTCGCGATCAGGAAGTTGTT
>NZ_RZSR01000632.1:0-3580 GCF_004023265.1 Mesorhizobium sp. M1A.F.Ca.IN.020.06.1.1 | reverse complement strand
CGCCCACGGTGCCCATGCCGCAGGCCGAGGCCGCATTGTCGCCGGCGCCGCCGGCGACCGGAATGCCTGAAGCAATACCCCATTTCGAGGCAAGCTCGCCGCGCAAGCCGCCGGCCTTCGCCGTGCCTTCGACCAGCGACGGCATATGCTTCTCGTCGAGCGTTGTCGCGGCGAGCAGTTCGGAGGACCACTGCCGCTTGCCGACGTCGAGCCAGGATGTGCCCGCCGAATCCGACATCTCCGAAATATGCTCGCCGGTCAGCCAGAGCCGCAGATAGTCCTTGGGCAGGAGCACCTTTGCGACAGCGGCAAAAACACTGGGCTCGTTGTCCTTCACCCACACCAGCTTCGGCGCCGTGAAGCCCGGGAAGACGATGTTGCCGGTGAGCTTGCGGAAACGCGGGTCGGCGTCGAGCGCCGCTGCCTCGACATGGCTGCGGGTGTCGTTCCAAAGGATGCAGGGACGCAGCACCTTGTCCGAGGCGTCGAGCAGGGTCGCGCCATGCATCTGGCCGGAGAGGCCGATACCCTTGACCGCTGCAAGCTCCTTGGGATGGGAAGTCTTGAGCTCGGCAATCGCTGTCTGGCAGGCTTCGATCCAGTGCGCCGGATTCTGTTCGGACCAGCCGGCATGCGGCCGCGAGACGTCCAGCGAGCCGTGGCCGGACCCGACGACCGTCTGGCGATCATCGATCAGGAGCGCCTTGACGCCCGAGGTGCCCAGGTCGATGCCGAGATACATGATTTCCTCCCGATGCCATTAATTTTTTCGGGTCTCGAAAAAATCTGGCTTGGCCAGTTCTTAAGCCAAGATCCGCCTCCGGTCAATTCTCTGACAAATCGGCCGCGCGGCGCGAGAACAGCGCCGACAGCGGGCTGTCCGGCCGCGCCAGCTGACGCTCGGCGGTCAACGCCCGTGCCAGCGCGCTGTCACCGGCACGCAGCGCCGCCTCGATCAGCATCAGGTCGATCACGTCGCGTTGTGCATGGCTGCCGCCGAAGCGGTGCGCGATCCAGCGGATTGGCCGGATCAGGCGCACCACTTCTCCGTAGTTGCCCTCGCCGAATGCTTTGATCGCCAAGGTTAGAGGGTGGCCGACGTCGCGCGTGAATGCGGCGTTATCGTCATCGCCGCGCATTGCTTCGCGCTGCGCTTCGAGCAGGGTCTGGGCCGGCGCGTGCCGCCCGGCGCCGACAAAGGCCATCATCGCATGCGCATCGTTGAAGGCGTAATTGCCGGCGGCCGCCTTTGGCGCCCAGTTCGCCGCAAGCGCCGCCCAGCGGTCGCCGACATCGACGCCGTGGAGATAAAGTCGCCACAGGATCGCCGAGGCGTCGACCATGTTGAGCGCCAGCGTCGAGCGGTCGCCGTAGATCGGCCCGTCATAGAGCTGGAGCACCTCGTTTGTCTCGCCGAGATCGTAGTGGAACAGCGCCAGATGCCACCAATTATGGATCTTGAGGAAGCTGTCCTTCGTCCACGCCTCCGGATTGGCGCGCATCCAGGCGATGCCCTCCCTTTGCCGGCTTTGCATTTCCATGACATGCGCGACCGCGTGCTGCGCCCAGCCGTCGCGCGGCTCGATCTCGATGGCCTGCCGGCCGAAGGCTTCGGCGCGCGCATAGTCGCCCATTTCCTCCAGCCCGAAAGCCTGCATGCCGAGAACGGCATGGTAGCCCGGCATGTCCTTCTCCCAAGCCGGCAACGCCCGACCGATGCGGTCGCGCAGCATGCGCGCATTGCCGATGAAGAAGTCGATCTGGTGGCCAACCTGCAGCGCCACCGCATCGAGCGGGTTGTCGATGGCGACGTCCTCGAGGATGCGGGCGGCGTCATGCCAGCGGCCGCTGGCAAGATGGCCGAGCGCCGCGACATGCGCGCGCTCGCGCGCGGTGCCGGCGAGCGGCAGCGCCGCCGCATGACAGGTTTGCGCAACCGCCGTCGCCTCCCGCTCGGTGGCGAGGCCGAACAGGTAGCCTTTGAACACATGCGCCATCACGAAGCTGGGCTCATCGGCGATCGCGCTATCGACGGAGCCGACCGGGTCGCCGATGAAGCACTGCAGCTCGCGGACGGCTCTGGCGTAGGACGAAAGCCCGGCTTCGGTCGCGCCTGAATGCGTCAGGCCGAATGCGTCCTTCAGCGCCATGCCGCGTCCTTTAATGCCTGCTCGTCCGGTCGAACCGATGCGATCCTAGAACATCGACCGTCGGCCCGCCAACCGGCGAGGGCTTCGACTGTGTCGAACCGGACTTCTCCTCAATTCCCCGAACGCATCGCCACCGTGGCGATGCCGGCGCCGACAAGCAATGTCCCGCCGGTGCGGTTGAAGATACGGATCGCCCTTGGGTTGCGCACCATGGCGCGCGCTCGCGAAGCAATCAGCGCATAGCCGAAGGCATTGCTGAATGCGAGCGCCAGGAAGGTCGCTTCGAAGATCAGCATCTGCGTCCAGAAATCGGCATGCCGGTCGAGAAACTGCGGCAGGAAGGCGACGAAGAACGTGATGCTCTTCGGGTTGAGCGCCGTGACCAGCCAGGCATGCGCCATCATCCTTGCCGCCGACACGGCGTCGGTGCGCGGTTCGGCCTTCAGCGCGCCGCCGGCGCGGAACAGTTTTATGCCGAGATAGATGAGGTAGCCGGCGCCGATCACCTTGAGCACGGTGAACACAGTGGCCGAAGCCGCAAGCAGCGCGCCGATGCCGAGCATCGAAAGCGTCATGGCGGTGAAATCGCCGAGCGCGACGCCGACTGCCATCGGCAGCGCCGTACGCCAGCCCTGGCCGAGCGCATAGGAGACGACCAAGAGGATCGTCGGGCCCGGGATGACGAGGAGGATGGCGGAGGCAGCGGCAAAGGCAGCCCAGTTTTCGAAGGACATTTTCCCTACTCCTTGAGCGCAAAGAACAGGATAAATCCTGGGGTATGCGAGATTGTAAAGAGGCGTTGGAGAAAATCTTCGGCGCCGGCCTGCCCTGGCGCCTGGCCCGGACAACGCCCTGTCAGGGTTAAGTGCGGGCAAAGTTCTTTCACCCTTTTTCAACCATGACTGACGAAAATTGCAGCCATTCGGCCGGACCGTGCTTCCCGCCGACAGCGTAGGGTTTGGTGTATGCGCGAGTTGCCGCAAAGTCTGACGCCGCCTTCGAGCGGCGAAACCGTCGAAACCGAAGTTCCGCTTTCCCGCCGCGCCATGCTTTCCGGCATGGGCGCCATGGCGCTGCTCGGCATGGCCGGCTGCGGCACCACCGACACGCTCGACCTGCCGCAATTGCAGATCGACGACACCACCACCGGATCGGTGCCGATCCGACCGGCGATCAGCGTCGACAAGAACATCACCGGTCCCGACGTGATGTATGCTGCCTTGACCGACAACGGCTTCCAGGTCCCGGCGGTGCCCTACCAGAAGGTCAAGCCGGAGTTCCGTCGCCAGATCGTCGTCGACAAGACCGGCGAAGCGCCCGGCACCATCGTCGTGCATTTGCAGGAGCGCATGCTTTATCTCGTCCAGCCCGGCGGCGACGCCATCCGCTACGGCGTCGGTATCGGTAAGGACGGCTTCCGCTGGTCGGGC
>NZ_RZSR01000062.1:0-11794 GCF_004023265.1 Mesorhizobium sp. M1A.F.Ca.IN.020.06.1.1 | reverse complement strand
ACACTCCGATGAGCACAAGGCCGCCAGGCTGCGCCATGCCGAACGCAGGCGCCGGCGCTATCCGGTTCCAGCCGAAGACCTGCCTCCGCTCGGTCGCGCCGTGGCGACGGTGCAATATGACGTTGTTGTCTTCACCGGGATTTCAGGCGAGCTCGCCGACCCCTCTGAGCTGGCGCCGTTCTACCCACAGTCGATGGAGACCGGCTTCGGCGCCGTTTGGGCGAGGTGGCGGCCGCCGACCTTGGCTGAACTGATCAAGACATGGCCGGCGCGGCGTCCTGCCGGATCAGCGGAACGATCGAGAGGGTGGTGGCGGCCGACGCTTGGCGAACTCAGAATCGCTCGCCGAAAGGCGAAAAGCCTGGAGCGGAGAAAACGTTCGCGAAGTGCCGATTGATATTCTTGGGTCTTTGATGGCTGTCACATGACAAGCGAGACGGGCCGCCGCCAAGGCTCGCGTACCCGACGTTCAGGTGGAATGTCACAGGCCGAAAAGGAATTTCGGGTGCGATTTCAGCCCCGCGGGACCGGCATCCCCGCAGCCAAGCACGCGAGCTCATCGACTTGATCAGCATCGACGCAGCTTCGCTTCTTCGGCAGGCGCGCCTTCTCAAGAAGACGTAACCGCTCAGGCGCGATTTTCATCACGGCCTCATTTGTTAGCGCGCGACTTGCCGGAGAGGCGTATCACCCCTTTGTCGTTCGTACCGAGTAGTAAGGCAAGCGGACGCTTGAAAGCGGTATCGTGCTTTCGCCCCTGGCTAGGAGGCACGCATGTCCCTGCATGGTGTTTTGGATTCCACCCAACTTGAAATCCTCTCAAAAGCTGTCCATCGCTATTGTTCAAGGCATGGACTTGAGAGCGAGGAAGACCGCCAGTTGGTCGCCATGAGGGCCATGAGCCTTTTCGGCCAGGGCACAACTGACCTTGACCGGCTGTCCGCGAGACTGGAAAAGCTCGAAGAACCTGGGCACGGCTAAACCGGCTGGCAAGCGTGCAGCCGTAACAGCTCCAGCGCAGCGCTCCTAATCCCGCCAAATTGCGCCATCGCTAGCAAAAAGATCGCCAACACCAGCTGCTTGCTGCAGCGTAGAAGCTTCGGCGAAAGCGAATGCGGGGAGAAGAGGGTGATGGTGCCCAGAGGCGGATTCGAAGCGAAGGAAATCTGGCTTTGTTTCCAAATAGTTGACGCCCACACAAGAGCAGGGATAGCCAACAAAAATACCAACAAAATATTTCTGTGGATTGGTTCGGTTCCCGGAAATCGCTCTATTCGCTCAATGCCATCGCATCCCAACCTTATCTCAGAAGCGGAGCGTTGAGCAAGTCGCAGGTCCGCTGCTGCCTCCAATTTCCCCGAGATCTGATCGCCCTTACCACTTGAAGATGGCGGCGAGAGCGTCTTTCGACTTGACGCTTACGTCCTTGAAAATATTGAACTTTTCGCGGCATTTGTTACACAGTCTGTTACACGGCTACAGCGTTAATTTAAGCTCTCGGCATCTGAGCTCGCGCGCCCGAGCATCGACCTAATCCGATACTGGCTCGGGGCATCGTTGCTCCCGGAGCTTCAGCGTAGTCTCGCAAAAATTCCCAAGCCGCTTCGGGGCTGACGAGTCTGCGAAGCCGACGAGCGATAGGCAATACCGAGACGCAGACATTACGTGACGGCACTTGATATTGCAGTGCAGCAAGCGTAGAGCACCGCCCGCTTATGGGAGTGTCGTCCATGGCCCTTACCAATGCTGGTAACGAGGCAGAACCTGTCGAACAATCGAGCCATTCTGAGGTCGAGCAGCACAGCACCAAGGTGCTGATGCTGGGCGCGTTGGGCGTGGTTTACGGCGATATCGGCACCAGCCCGATCTATGCATTCCGAGAGGCGTTGCACGCATCGGCCGGTGGCAACGTCGCCAACCGTGGCGACATCCTCGGCGTACTCTCGCTGATCATCTGGTCGCTGACGATCACCGTCACCATCAAATACATCATGTTCGTGCTCCGTGCCGACAATCGCGGCGAGGGCGGGGTGCTGTCGCTGATGGCGCTGGCGCGCAACAGTTTCCCGACGCGCTCGGCGGTGATCCTCGGCATCGGCATTGTCGGCGCGGCGCTTTTTTTCGGCGACGCAGTCATTACGCCGGCGATCTCGGTGCTGTCGGCGGTCGAAGGTATGAATGTCGTCACGCCGACCTTCCAGCCCTATGTGGTGCCGCTGACACTGGCCATTCTGGCGGTCGTGTTTGCGGTACAGCGGTTTGGCACCGGCGGCGTAGGATTGGTGTTCGGGCCCGTTACCGCGCTGTGGTTCCTGGCCATCGGCCTTTCCGGCCTCAACCACATCATGGACGACCCGGAAATCCTGCTGGCAATCAGCCCGCATTATATCGTGTCATTCCTGATCAACTCGCCCGAAGTCGCCTTCGTCACGGTTGGTGCGGTTTTTCTCGCCGTCACCGGCGCTGAGGCGCTCTATGCCGACCTCGGCCATTTCGGGCGCAAGCCGATCGTGCTTGCCTGGCTGGCCATCGTGTTTCCTTGCCTGTTGCTCAACTATGTCGGGCAAGGCGCCTTCGTGCTGGCGAATGGCGGTGTCGTCGGTCATCCCTTCTTCGAGATGAACGAAGGCCGGATGCTTATCCCGATGGTGGTGCTGGCGACGGCGGCGACCGTGATCGCCAGCCAGGCGGTGATCTCCGGCGCTTTCTCGCTGACCAGGCAAGCAGTGCAGCTCAACATGCTGCCGCGCCTGGAAATCCTGCATACGTCGGAAAGACAATCCGGCCAGATCTATATGCCGCGCGTCAACATGCTACTGGCGCTCGTGGTGATGCTGCTGGTGGTCGGCTTTGGCGAATCCAGCAAGCTTGCCTCGGCCTACGGCATTTCGGTGACAGGCAACATGCTGGTGACGAACATACTGCTTTATGTCGTCATGACGCGCATCTGGAAATGGCCGCTCGGCGTCGCGATAGCCTTAATGGCGGTGTTCGTCTTCATCGATACCGGCTTCTTTGCAGCCAACATCGTCAAGGTATTCGAAGGCGGCTGGGCCTCGCTTGCCATTGCCGCAGTGATCGTGATGACCATGTGGACTTGGATAAGAGGCACCAGGTATCTATTCGACAAGACGCGCAGGAACGAGATTCCGCTCGATTCCCTTGCAGGCAATCTGTTGAAGAGGAAACCGCAGCTGATGTCCGGTACGGCCGTGTTCCTGACCAGCGATCCCGCCAGCGCGCCGACCGCGTTGATGCACAGCCTGAAGCACTACAAGGTGCTGCACGAACAGAATGTCATCCTCTCGGTGGTGACGGCGCAACAACCCGTCGTGCCCGACAGTGACCGGGTCAAGATGGAAACGATCAACGAGCTGTTCATGCGGGTGACGCTGACCTTCGGCTATATGGAGCAGCCCAATATCCCGCGCGCGCTGGCGATCTGCCGCAAGCAGGGCTGGAAGTTCGACATCATGACGACCTCTTTCTTCCTGTCGCGGCGCTCGCTCAAGGCCTCGCCCAATTCCGGCATGCCGGTCTGGCAGGACAAGCTGTTCATCGGGCTGGCGCGCACGGCGGCCGACGCAACGGAATATTTCCAGATCCCGACCGGACGCGTCGTCGAGATCGGAACACAGGTGGCGATTTAGTGCATGCCGCAGTTCAGCAGCTGAGAAGCCACTTGAGCGTGTCCATAGAAAGCGCCTCACTGAATACCAAACATCCCCATCCTCTGTTTGGTACGTTTCCAACTCTTGATATCTTGGAATTGACCAAGGATCGCTGCTTGGGTTCTGTCTCGGGAGGCGCGACTTCGGTGAGCAGAACTCTAGCAGCCCTTTCCCAGACTCTCCGCATGAATCGGAGTAGCCTGCTTCCATCGGCGATTTACATGTGGCATCGCCGTTGAGCGACGGCCACCCTTCCGCCCTAATGGGAGGAACAGCTATGGTCAGTAACACCAGCTCAATGAGTGGCATTGCCTATCCCAGCGACCTGGCTTTGTTGAAGCAGGTCTTTGATCGTGTCTGCGCCGAGGCAGGTATCTCCGTTAGTAGCATGCAGGCGGAGCGCCTGAGCGTGAGCGTAATGGCACTGTTCTCGGACGGCGAGTTCGATGAGGCCGTTCTTTATGAACGCCTTAAGCTTGATGCCCGCTCCTTGCCCAGAACGGGCAGCGTATGACCTCCGATCATCAGGAAGTCCTCACGAGCCTTGTAGCTCGTTATGAAACCGTAGTGTCGATACAGGACCGGATCGTTGAGCACGACCGGCGTTTCGGGCCTAGCATCCGAATTGGATGAAGTCCTACTGGAGCGGCTGCTCGTCTCGTTACGGAAGGCCCGCGTCGCCCTGGAGCTGGGCGGTGATCAGGGTGGATTTGCGGCGATAGCGTTCCTCGACGATTTCGAACAGATGGAAGCGCTGTTGGTCGGTGAGGCTGTGAGTTCCGAAGTCATCGAGGATGAGCAGTTGCGCGCGGGTGAGTTTGTCGATGAGGCGTGGGAAGCGGCCATCGAGACGAGCGAGCGCCAAATCCTCGAACAGGCGCGGCACGCGCACATAGAGCACGGAATGATCGAGCCGTGCCGCTTGCCGTCCGAAGGCGCAGGCCAGCCACGACTTGCCGGTTCCGGTCTGGCCGGTGACGATCAGGTTCTCATGAGTTTTCAGCCATTTGCCCTGGGCGAGCGCCATGGTGCTGCGCCGGTCGAGTCCGCGCGGCGCGGCAAAGTCGATGTCCTCGATGCAGGCTTCGGGAAAGCGCAGCCTGGCTGAGGCGAGCCGGTTCCGGACGCGCTTGTCGGCCCGCATGGCGACCTCGCGGTCGAGCATCAGGCCGAGCCACTCGTCACGGCTGAGTTCGTTGGCGTTGTTGCGTTCGGCCAGTTCGCGCCAGGCGGCAGCCATGCCGGCCAGACCGAGGGCCTGCATCTGGTCGAGGGTAGGGTTCGTCAGCATTCTTTCTTTTTCCTTCACGGTAATAGGTGGAGCCGCGGATGTTGGCGTCTGGGGTGTCGGCTTTGCCGGTTCTGCGGAGCTGGCCCGGTCGAGGCCGGCTTTGAGGATGGCGGTGACGGAGGAGTAGGCGATCGCGTTGATCAGCAGCGCCCGCTCGCAGGCGGCATCGAGACGCTCCGGCCCATAGCGCGGCGCCAGCGACAGGATGCCCATGGCCGAGCGATATCCCTGTTCCGGATGCGGCCGGTCGCGCATCATGCGCTCGACCAGGATGGCGGCGTTGGGGCCGATCCTGGCCGCCCTGCTGATCAGGCTGGCCGGCGTGGTGTTGGCGTAGCGCTGGTGCGCCTTGGGCATGTGTTCGTTGACGGTGACATGGCCGGAACGCTGTGAGCGACGGACATGGCTGGCGACACGCTGGTGATCGTGGAAGATCTCGACCACTCGATGCGTGAGCCGCACCTCGACGGTGCGCCCGATCAGCCGGTGCGGCACCGAGTAAAAGGTCTTGTCGACCTCGACATGGTAGTCAGGATGGACCTTCGCCGACTTCCACTCGGCGTATTCGAACGGTGCCGCCGGCAGCGGCTTCAAGGCAGCCGCTCGATCTCCCCGAACAGTTCGCGGCGGCTTTGGCCGACATGGCGCATCGGCCGGTTGTTCAGCTCCTCGAGCAGTTCGGCGATCGCCGCGTTGAGCTCGGCGATCGAGAAGAAGGATCGGTTCCTCAGCCGCGCCAGAATCCAGCGCTCGACAATCAGCACCGCGCCTTCGACCTTGCCCTTGTCGCGCGGCTTGCGGCTGCGGGTCGGCAGGATGGTGGTGTCGTAATGCTCGGCCATCGCGGCAAAGGTCGCGTTCAGCGTCGGCTCGAACCACAGCGTCTTGACGACACCGGCCTTCAGGTTGTCGCACACGATCGCTCTGGTGACGCCGCCGAAGAAGGCGAGCGCTCGCACCTGGCCCTCGATCCAGTCCGGCAGCTTCTGGCTGGAGCTGGCAAAGGCGAAGGTCAGATTGGAGGCGCCCAGCACCGCGACAAAAATGTGCGCCGGGTAAATGATGCCGGTCGCCGGATCGATCACCGGCACCGTCTGCCCGGCATAGTCCGTCTGCATCACCGCGCCCGCCGCATGCCGGTTGCGGAATGTCGCGCTCGTCCGGCGCTCGAAAGCGGCGAAGTGCTCGCAGAACCAGGTGTAGCCGTAGCCGTCGGGGTTGGCGGCGCGATACTCCTGCCACAACAGCGTCAGCGTCACCCCCTTGCGCTTCAACTCCCTGGCGATCAGCGCAAAGTTCGGTTCGCTTAGGTCTTGCGGCGGACGACCGGCACGGCCAAACAGCAGCCGCTCAAGTGTCGCGTCGTCGTGCGATATCGCTGGCTCGCCTCGTGACCGATCGGGATAGGAGCGATGCAGTCTTTCTGGGGCGGATGAAGGAACCTTTGACACGGTTCGGAATACACCGCGTCGTGACGCAATATGCCGCCATGGCGAGAAAAACCGTGCCGACCGTGGCCACGAAGCGCGTCAGGCCGTGGCCACGAAGCGCGTCAGCCCCATACGATTCGTCACACGACAGCCGTCCACCTCCTGCGTGCCGGCGTCGATATCGACACGATCCGCGCCTGGCTCGGCCATGTGTCGTTGGACACCACGCACATCTACGCCGAGGTTGATCTGGAAATGAAGGCAAAGGCGTTGGCCAAGGTTGAAGTCAGCGGCTTGAAAGAGCCCCCACGGCAGCGATCTCTGCCGTCATTAATGGCATTCCTGAAAGCCCTGTAGCGAACTACCATCGCCGTTCTTCTTATGTGGCGGCTTGGGCCAAGGAAATCACTGACATCCTTGGCTCATCCCCCGGAGACGCAACATAAATTTGGCCGCAACATAACAGGTGAAGTGTTATGCCGAACATATTAGCCGCTTCTGCGAACTCTTTCGCAGTTTCGAGCAGCGGCTTTCGCCGATGATGCGCCA
Organism: Mesorhizobium sp. M1A.F.Ca.IN.020.06.1.1; assembly: GCF_004023265.1. Taxonomy (NCBI): domain Bacteria; kingdom Pseudomonadati; phylum Pseudomonadota; class Alphaproteobacteria; order Hyphomicrobiales; family Phyllobacteriaceae; genus Mesorhizobium; species Mesorhizobium sp. M1A.F.Ca.IN.020.06.1.1. The sequence goes on along the minus strand of NZ_RZSR01000062.1, from coordinate 4,853 downwards.
GGAGCATGCGGCCGGCGACAAGGTCTTCGTCGACTATTCCGGCAAGAAGATCCCGATTGTTGATCGCAAGACCGGTGAGATCCGCGAGGCAGAGATCTTCGTGGCAGTGCTCGGCGCATCCAGCTTCACCTTTGCGGAGGCAACTTGGACGCAAACGCTCCCGGACTGGATCGGCTCGCATGTCCGGATGTTTCGTTTCTTCGGAGGCGTTCCCCGGCTGATCGTTCCCGACAATCTGAAGTCGGGCGTCAGCAGCGCCAGCTTCTACGACCCCGAGATCAACCGCAGCTAGGGGAGGGGATTTCGTTGACCATCGGCCGGCAGAGGAGCGGGCCGAGCGTTTCGTGACATGACCGAACGGAATTTCGTCCGGCTGCGCAAAAAGGTGCCCTGTCGAGACTTACTTGTTAGCAGGGACGAACTCGTGAAGAGTTAAACGACTGATAAGGCAACATTATCATTCGTTTTATGATGCCGACAAGCACAGCGCTTTCTGCGCAAATAGATTGCTAAAAGCGCCGTCATGACTCATCGTGCTTGCGATGATTCTGCGACCCAACCCCTCTCTGTCTCGCCGTGGCGTGCTTGGCGGCGCCTCTTCGATCGCACCGATGGCAACGGTGCCGACCTGGGTTGCGCGGGGCCGCCCTCGACACCCAAACGGTTGCGGGACAAGGCATCGAGGACATTGCAGTCACGGCCGGCGCCGCCATCGGCGCGCTCGATGCGGTGGTCCGCCGGCAGGAGCGGTGGGCCGGCGCCTGGCGGCAGCGCCTGGCGCTTTCGGCGGCTGCGGTCACGGCACGGCAGGCAGGGCGCGTCGAGGACGAAGCGGCCTTGCGCGATGCCGTATTGCTCACAAGACCGGGCGGCAATGTCGGTCCCGCCGGCCTTTTCTTTCTTGCTTGGCGGCGGCTGGCATCTCGGCCAGCGGACGATCTGCTAACGGAGAAAAATGTCGCGGCGGTGCTGGAAGATCTAGGTCTCACGCTCAACGATGAGGCGGTCAGCGATCTGACGGACGATCTGCGACAGCTTGCCGCCAACACCGGCACGGTCGAAACGCTGGTCGGGGCCTTCGCGGCCGCGGAGCGTTACGGCCTCCGGCGCGTTCTCGGAGCCTGGCTTGCCGATGTCTTGCTCGCGCAGCGGCTAGGCTGGACACATGCAATCCCTTTGTTGGGCGCCAAAGCGACCTTAGTTGTGGGTACGTGCCGGGCGCGTCGACCAGTGACTGCCGCTCTGGCTGCCGGCGCCGAAACGGAAGCCGATTGGGCCAAAAGCCTGCTGGCCGCGCAGGCGCGCGCTGCGCTGCGCGCCATTGATCTTTTCGCCGAACTTGAGCGCCGGGCGGACCGGCTGCTTGCGGTTGCGCCGAAACTCAGGGCCAAGGCGGCGGACGTCGTCGTGGAAAAAGCTGCTCTCTGACGACGCGATCGTCGCCTCAGAACAAATCGCCGGCATGAGCGATCGCGGCCTGCGCCGCCTGTTCGACCGGCTGGTCGAGCTCGGTGCCGTGCGTGAATTGTCCGGCCGCGCTACCTTCCGCATCTACGGGCTGTGAAGACAATGGCGGAGAGTGCACGTAGGCGAGGAGGGAGCCGGCCAGATGACCGTCGATCAGCTGACCAGCTGTTTGACCGGGAACTGGATCATCTGCCGCCGGAAGCGCGTTGGCGTGAATGGATGCACCGGGTCGAAGCAACGATCTTCGCCGCTAGCGAGCCGGTCGACCGCGAAATGCTCGCCCGCATCGTCGGGAAAAGCTGCAGCATTGATCTTCTCATCGACGACATCCGCGAGGAGCTGCGCGGCCGCCCTTACGATCTGGTTTCGGTCGCCGGCGGCTGGAAACATTTGACCCGGCCTGCCTATGCAGACGCCATCCGTGCTGCTGTAGGTGGAAGTGGGAAGACGGCCGACCTTACGCAGTCGGAGGTTTTGGTGCTGATGTGCATCGGCTACTTCCAGCCGATCACCCGCGCCGAACTGTCGTCTTTCTTCGGCAACGAGATCAGTCGCGATTTTATTGGTCATCTGCGCGGTGCCGGCCTGATCGCTTCCGGTCCGCGCAGCCCAACGCCGGGCGCGCCCTACACCTATGTGACGACAAAAGAATTCCTGCTGGAGTTCGGGCTCGACACGCTGCGCGACCTGCCGGATTTCGAAGCCCTCGAGGACGCTGGACTGCTCTCGAAGGAGAAGCTACTCGCAGGTGATATCATGCCAGGATTATACAACGACGAGGAAGAGCATGCTTAGCGTCGGCACTGATGAATAATACGCTGCCTGGCCGGTGGCCGCAGTTCGCGGCGTCCTCAACAGGATCTACGACCGGGGTTCGCGAGATGACGTGAGGAGACGCTGTCGGGCGTGGGGCGTTGCCTAGAAAATGGTGGGGGGAAATATGCCTGTAGCTCGTATTGAACGTGTCATTGGCGGTTTGGTAACCGCGTGGGCCGAGCCCGGTTCTGATGGCTACTTTGCCTGCCATCACTTTGGATCTAACGTGCATCCAGCCCACCTCTCCAGTTTGGATGAGGTGGCGGATTTCCTACGTTCGCATCTCGGCAGCGGTGTTCGCATGAACCCCGGCTGGGTCAAGATTGTACGGAACATCCACATCGATGGGGTTTTGCTCCGCTGATCGGCGCGAGCCGTTCTGGAGAGCCAAAAACGCCGGTGGCGGTGAATGATGGGTCACTCGCAGGCGCGCTGCCTGGTGTGAAGTTGTATCCATCGAGAGTGCTATTTAAGCCGCCGGACGGACCCTGGATAAGCAAATCATCCCAAGAAAAATCCTAGACAAATCATGAGACGGCGCTTCTAATTGCTGAGCCGACCGAAATAGCGGGTTGCGCATGTCTCTCAGTGCTTTGGGGGTTATTGCGAGAGACAGATTGCAATTCTGAACTCTGTTATAACGGCAAGGATACCCAGGGTTTGGGGGAGGGGATTTCGTGATTATCGCGGATAATGAAACCGCCATCGACTACCTGTATTACGAGACGGTCGCTAAAACGGTCGTCAAGCTGATCAGGCAGAAGTCGAAGGAACCGTTGACGATCGGGTTGCACGGCGACTGGGGAGCGGGCAAATCCAGCACGCTGCTGATGATTGAGTCGGCATTCAAGGGACAGACAGACACCCTGTGTGTCCGGTTCAACGGCTGGCTGTTTGAGGGATACGACGACGCGAAGGCGGTGCTGATCGAGACGATCGTCGCAGCCCTCCTCAAGGAGAGGTCCGGGATCGCCAAGGTGGCGGACAAGGCCTGGGACGTCCTGAAGGCCGTCAACTGGATGAAGGCCGCCCGCACCGCAGGCAGCCTGGCGTTCACCATGGCGACCGGGATCCCCGGTCCGGACCTGATCCAGGGGATTGGTTCGATCGCGGGCAAGGTGATTAGCGATCCCAAGGCCTACCTGACCGGCGACGTGTTCAACAAGGTCATGGACGGTGCGGCGGAGCATTTTAAGGAGGCCGCACCTTCCGAGACGACGCCGCAACGGATGCACGCCTTTCGCGAAGACTTCGAGGAGCTGCTGGAGCGCGCCAAGGTCGACCGGCTGATCGTCTTGATCGACGACCTCGATCGATGCCTCCCGCAGACGGCGATCGCCACGCTGGAGGCTATCCGCCTGTTCTTGTTCGTGCCGAACGCGGCGTTCGTCATCGCGGCTGACGAGGGCATGATTGAATATGCCGTGCGCAACCACTTTCCCGATCTCCCGGCGGCGGCGGGGCCTACAAGCTACGCGCGCAACTACTTGGAAAAACTCATCCAGGTTCCGTTCCGCATGCCGGCACTTGGCGCGTCGGAGACCTTGGTCTATCTCACCTTGCTGCTCTATCTGGCCTCCGGCGTCAGCGACAGTTCGGTGGAGTTCAAGAGCCTACTCGAGGTGGCGCGCAAGGCCTTGCAGCGGCCCTGGCTGGGCACCGGCTTCGACCGAGACAAAATCAAGGCGAGGCTGGGGTCCATACCCTCCGATCTGGATGCCGCCCTGCAGCTTGCGGCGGAGATTACGCCGATCCTAACCGAGGGCGCCCACATCAAACGCTTCGTCAACACCATGGCCCTGCGCGTCGAGATCGCCAGCGAGCGCGGCTTCCAGGACGATATCAAGCAATCCGTCTTGGCCAAGCTGATGTTGGCGGAGCGATTCGCCCCGGAACTGTTCAACGCGATCGCCCGCGACGCGTCCGCTGACGGCTCCAAGACCATCTCGATCCTCGAGCGGAAGGTGACCTCGAAGGGTGGCAAGGACGCCGATGATGATCCCATGGCCGACTGGCCCAACATCGAGTGGGTCAAGCGCTGGGCGGCGATCACCCCGCCGCTGAACGGCATCGACCTGCGGCCCTACGTGTTTGTCAGCCGCGACCGCAGGACGTCCGCCGGCATCGGTGTCGCCGGCGGCCCCGTGGAAGCCATGATCGAGCGGCTGGCGACGTCGACTCTCGGCGTCACGCAGGTGACGAAGGCCGAGGTGGCTGCGCTCACGCCCGAAGATGCCAACCGGGTGTTCCAGGGCCTCGTGACGAAGATTGATCAGACCGAAGATCTCGGCAAACGGCCGCCGGCGGCCGAGGGTCTGGCGCGCCTTTGCGGAGACCGGCCGGAACTGCGCGAACCGCTGGTTGCATTCCTCGGACGACTGCCGGTGAGCAAGATCGGCGGGTGGGTGGTTAGCGGCTGGGGTGTGGCGGTTGAGGGTCCGCAGGCGCAAGAGTTCGCCGAGCTCGTGGGAGAGTGGGCAACGCAGACCTCGAACAAGCCACTGAGCGTCGTCGCGTCGCTGCAGCTGAACCCGAAGTCGAAGAGAAAGTAACATGGGAACCTCCGGCAC
>NZ_RZSR01000631.1:0-3585 GCF_004023265.1 Mesorhizobium sp. M1A.F.Ca.IN.020.06.1.1 | reverse complement strand
GGTTATGGCTGTTCATCTCATTCGGTCCCTTTTTCCTGTGCCGGCCACCGGGCTGGTCGCCTCGTCAAATGCCGATTAAATTCTTGACTCGATTTCTCATGTTTACTAGTCGTGCATTACCGGACTAAATGAGTCAACATTTAAGACGCCGGACGCGATCAAAAATGCGAGCGAGCCCCGCGCCAGCCAGCATCGAGCCTGAGAATCTGGAGTTGGGGCATGGGGTTGGTGAATTGGGGACGGCCGACAGATCGGCCGATGGCGAAGGAAATGGCGGCCTTGCTGGCTGGCGCGGCGGCAATCGCGCTCTGTATGCCGGCGGCCAAAGCGCAACAGGCCACCCAGCCGGCGGCTGACCAGCAGAGCGACCAGACAAAGAAGACTGACCAGAAAAGTGCAGGCGACTCGACGCTGCTCGACAAGATCCTCGTCATTAGCCGCACCGGCGAGACGGCGATCCAGTCGCTGGCCTCGGCCAGCCATGTCGACAAGGAACAGCTTGAGCGCCGCATGGCAACGACGCCGACCGAGATGCTGCTTGGCGTGCCGGGAGTTGCAGTGCAGGCCGACGCGCGACGCGTCAGCTCCAGCATCAACATCCGCGGCCTGCAGGACTTCGGCCGCGTGGCGGTGATCGTCGACGGCGCCAGGCAGGATTTCCAGCGCTCCGACCACGGCACGCAGTCGACCTTCTATGTCGATCCCGAGCTCATCAAATCCGTCGACGTGATCCGCGGCCCGGTCGCCAACACCTATGGCTCCGGCGCCATCGGCGGAGTGGTGTTCTTCGAAACCAAGGACGCCGGAGATTTCCTCAAGCCGGAGGAAAGCTGGGCGGCTTCCGCCACCGGTCGCTATGAAACGAATGGCAAGGGCTGGACCACCAGCGCTAGCGGCGCCTATCGCTTCAACGAGAACTGGGACGTTTTGGGCAACATCGTCTACCGCCACTACGGCGACTACAAGAACGGTGGCGGCGACACCGTTGCCGGCACCGGCTTCGACGTGCTGAGCGGCCTGCTCAAGACCACCATTCGCCCGACCGAGAACAGCGAGTTGAAGCTCGGCTGGGTCGGCTCGAAGGACGGGTGGACAGAGACCAGTGGCGGCGTTCCGGCCAACGATGTCGACCTGAAATCGAATACCTTCACCGCCCGCTACAACATCACCGACGATGCCAAAAGCTGGCTCGATCTCCACATCAACGCCTCTTCCAACAAGACGCTTCTCGATCTGACGACGCTCGTCCCGCAGAACCGTTTCGATCCGACGACCGGCCTGCCCGTGGTGCTGCCCGCCGGGTCGCTCTCGACTTTCGATGTCGGGACGACCGGCATCGACATATGGAACACGTCGCGATTCGAGACCGCCGGCATTGCGCATGAGTTGACTTACGACGGTGACTGGGTCGGCGACGACGTCGAAACCGGGGGCACAGCCGGCGGCGACAGCTTCTACACGCCGTCAGGTAAGCGCAACGTCTCCGGCGCCTATGTCCAGGACAAGCTGACCTGGGAATGGCTGGAGGTCATCACCGGCCTGCGCTACGACAGGTACAGCCTGAAGGACTCCGAGCACGAGACATCAGGCGACCGGCTGTCGCCGCGCATCACCGTCGGCGTATCGCCCTTCGAAAGCGCTGACCTCGCCGGCCTGCAGTTTTACGGCACCTATGCGGAAGGCTACCGCTCACCCTCGCTGACGGAGACGCTGATCAGCGGTAACCATCCGGCCGGCGTCACCTTCCCCTTCCTGCCCAATCCAAATCTCAAGCCTGAGACCGGCAAGACCGTCGAGTTCGGCGTCAACTACAAGCAGAACAACATTTTCGAAGGCGGCGACGCTCTGCGGCTCAAGGCCGCCTATTTCAACAACAATGTCGAAGACTATATCGACGGCGTCACGCTGTCGGCCTTCGACCCGACCAGCGGCTGCCCGTTCGGCCCCGGCATCCCGATCTGCTTCCAGTACCAGAACTTCGCCAAGGCCAAGATCAACGGTTTTGAACTGGAAAGCGTCTATGACGCCGGCTGGGGCTATGCGGGCTTCTCAGCCTCGATCATCAACGGCCACACCATCTCGTATGAGGGCGAGCGGGCCGACCTTGCCACCATTCCCTCCTCGCAGGTGACGGCGCAGCTCGGCCTTCGCTTCCTCGAGGACAGGCTCACCGTCGGCGGTGAAGTGCAATATAACGGCAAGCCCAAGGGCAATCCGGTGGCCAAGGACTATACGCTGGTCAATGCCTTTGCCAGTTACCAGGCGACCGACAACCTCAAGCTCGACGTCCGCGCCGACAATCTGTTCGATGTCAAATACACCAATCCGCTCAACGCAAGCACGACTGCCGTCCTCTATGAACCGGGCATCACGCTGAAGCTTGCGGCAACCATGTGCTTTGGAGGCTGAGAACCATGAACTTGACGACGTCGCTCCGTCTCTTGACCTCGGCGCTGGCGATGTCGCTCGGCCCGGTGCCGGCGCGCGGCCAGTCCGCGCCAGCGCCGGCCCTTAATCTCGAACTCAACGCCGTGCAGCCTTCGGACAAGGGCTGCCGGCTGACGTTCGTCGTCAACAACGCGCTCGGCGCCGACCTGTCGAAGTCCGCTTTCGAAATCGCGCTGTTCAAGGAGTCCGGCGTTGTCGACCGCCTCACCGTGCTCGATTTCAAGGACCTGCCGGTCGGCAAGACGAAAGTCACGCGCTTCGATCTCGCGGGCGCCGACTGCGGCAAGCTCCGCCGCGTGCTGATCAACAGCGCGACGGAATGCGCTGGAACCGGCGTCGAGCCGACGGCCTGCATGCGCGACCTGAAAACCTCGACTAAAACCGCCATCGCCTTCGGCGTATAGAGGTGGGGATTGCATCCGGCCCGCCAGGAGATGCCATGGCGTGGGCCATGGGCGGCAACCGATCTTGATTTGACAATTTCTTATCGCGTACGGCAGGTCTCGGCGCGAGACATGCAGGACATCAATCACTCCTCCGATGCAGGCAGCGAACCGGCGATCACGCCGGCCGAGCCGCTCATGCAGCCGCGGCAATCGGTCGGGCATCGCAAATGGCCGGTGGCGATCATCGCTTCCGGCCTGCTCCATGGCGCTGCGGCGGCCGCGTTCCTGCTCGCGCCTGCCGGGATATTCGACTCCATGGACGCGATTCGGGCCGAGGGCACAGATCAGTCCGGCGCCAACGTCACCGGCAGCGCCCTGGACGACCAGTCGTCCGGCGCCGTGGATGTCACCTTGGTGCCCGATCCGCAGCCGGTGAAACGCCAGTCCGCGCAGCCCGCTCCGCCGGTCGAAGCGCAGGAACCAGCAAGCGAGCCTCCGACGCCTCAGCTTCCGCCGCAGGCTGTCAAGGAAGCCACTTCCGCGCCGGATATCGTGGCGGCCACCAGCCCACGCCAGGATGACCAGAGTGTCCGCGACGACAGCAAACCTACCCCCGCGACCGAACTGCAAAGCGCTGAAGCGCCCCTTGACGAGCCTCAACAGCCACCGGTCCCCAGTGCGACATCAAGCGCCCCAGCCCCATCGGCAGGGGCAGACCGAACCATTGAACCGGCGGCACGGCGGATGGCGA
>NZ_RZSR01000630.1:0-3587 GCF_004023265.1 Mesorhizobium sp. M1A.F.Ca.IN.020.06.1.1 | reverse complement strand
CCTTCATGCGAGCCTCCCAGACATATCAAGCAAAATCAGACACTTACACGTCCAACCCTCTTGGCACCGGCGGCAGCCTCCTGGAAAAACGATGTGCAGACAAAGATTTAACCGCCTCCTGGAGGCGGTACCTTTATCTTGCCTTACGCGCCCAGCCCCGCCAGACGCGCCCCCGTCCGCCCATGGCTAACGCACCGGCTCCTTCGGCTGCGCGCCGTCCTTGCCGAGCGGCACGAAGAGATCGCCGTTTCGCACGCCTGAGTGAACACCGTCATGAATGAAGAACAGCGACCGTCCGAGAGGAGCGATTTGCGCCTTTGGAGCGACAGATTGGCTTTCGAACGCCTCGATGTCGGCCGCCGAAACTCCGGCCGCCTTGAGTTGGTCGAGGTACTCGACGGTCTCTTCTGGCAGCGGTTTGCCACGCTTCAAATGCTCGTCGTAGCGCTCGGGACCGGCATTGTAGGCGCCAAACAGGCCAGGAAATCCGAAGCGGTCATACATGGCGCTGAGATAGGCCGTGCCGGCCAGGATATTGTCGCGCGGATCGTGGGGGTTAGGCCCAAGGCCGTGTTCGACCCGCATCTCCTCATAGGTGCCGGGCATCACCTGCATGAGGCCCATGGCGCCAGCGGGGGAGGTGATGGGGCGGCCGCCGCGCATTGTCTTGCCGCCGCTTTCGGCAGCCATGACGGCATAGATCCAGGCTTGGGGAATATGGAAGCGCCGGCTTGCTTCCGATACCAACGTCTGCCACTTTCGCAGCTGCGGACTTTGGGAGATGGCGACCGGCTCAGCGCCGGTCGAGGCGGAACAGGCGCATGGCGCAATGGCGATCATGCCCAACAAGAGGAGGGTCACTCGGTCCATAGCGGTACGAGCCTCCCGATGACATTTTGAGTGGGAACAGGCCCGAAATAGCGGCTGTCGAAGGAGCGGTTTTTGTCGCTGCCGAGCAGGAAAACCTCGTTATCCCCGAGCGCTCGGCAGCCGTTCCACCATGGCAAAGGTCGGCCTTCGGCGTCGATTTTGAGCCGGCGCGCGACGATGTCGCCGCCGATGATGATGGCGTCATTGAAGGCGCAGACATTATCGTCCGGCAGCGCTGCAAGACGTTTTGCCAGCGGCACATTGCGAGGCAGATAGCTGCGCTCGGCGGCGAGATACGCCGCGTATTCAGGCGGGCGCACGAGCACGAGATCGCCACGCGCCAGCGCTCCCGCAGCGATGCGGTAAAGGCCGATCGGCGCGCTGGCCGAGGCGTTCCAGACCAGCCAAGGGGTGGGCTTTCCCAGCGCCGTGAAGCCCAAAAGACCGAGACCGGCCGCGGCCAAGGCGACCGTCTTACGGGCTCGAACACGCCTCAGGCGGCTGCCGATCAGATGGATGGAAGGGCGCCGCCTCATGAACGGCCTCCCGTGCCGCCCTGGCCGGAACCGGCCTTGCCATCGCCGGCGGTGGAGTGCTGCGGGTGTCCTTTCGACCAATGGTCGAGTTCGTCGATGTGATAGCGGACATAGCGGCCGTGCTTGCGGAATTTCGGGCCGCCGCCCTTGAGCCGCATCTTTTCGAGCGTGCGCTGGGAGAGCCCGATATAGAAGGCGGCTTGGGCTGTGCTGAGAAACGGGCTGCCCTTTTTCGCGCGGGCCGCGCGTTCGTTTTCGTCGTCCATGATGATCCTCGTTTCGCTTCGGACAAGCGAGGGCGAGGATGGGCGAGGGAGATCGTCTCGGGGACGGGCGAAGAGTCGGGGGAGAGTTTTCGCCGCCCTTTAGGGCGGACGGGGTTTGGGTGGAACTCCTGGGAATGAGCCCCGCGCCGGGGCTGCGGCGCGAGGCTCTATCTCGGCCGGTCAGTCGGCCGGGTTCCAGATGATGGCGTAGGTGTCGTGATCGTCCTGGCCGGCGGCGCGGCCGAGATTGGCGTAGAGCTTGCGCGGTCCGAACTCCGGCGCTGCAATCGACAGGCTCACATAATCCTTGCCGGAAGTCTCGCCGGTGCGGATCCAGCCGGCGCCAACTTCGACTCCTTGCGTAAGCACCCGGAAGTCGGGATGGTTGTCGGCGCTCTTGGCCTGGTTGGGGACGATATCGATGTCGGCGCGGACGCTGAGCGTCTTGAGCTGGCCCTTGTAGGCGCCGTTTTCCTGCTTGTTGACGTAACCGATCGCGGTCATTTCGAAGTCTCCTTTTGTGGTTTCGCCGGGGACCATCCCCTGCGATGGCGCACCGTAATGGGCGCGTCAGGACCGCCTGAATCCGACAGGGCCGCAGCGACAGCGAAGGATCCGAGCGGGCAGCTTTTTTGTGAGCGAAGCGGCGCGAGGAAGCCGCCGCAGGCGGCGGGGAAAAAAGCTGATGGCGAGGGTTTCGGGCGGCCGGACCCGCCCATAGGTCGACAAGCCAGCCGCAGGGATGGTCCTTGGAGAGAGCATGGAGACCGCTCGCCAAGTGCGGTCTTTCAGCCAAGCAGGACGCCGGGATGAAACGGCCTGCAAAGATGCTGCGCCCTTATGCCGGATCGAGATCGTGCCAGCGGGTCGGGCGCCAGAGCAGACATCCGGCATGGTGCGATCTATGAAAGCAGGGCTCGCCAGCGGGAATTTGATACGCGAAGGGGCCAAAGCAAGGCTGGATGAGAAGCCGGTGCTACCTGCAGGTCCAGTGTCATGTGGCGGCGCTCGGGAAACCGCTACGCAACGTGACGCGCTCTTATGAGGCGAACAGACCGGCCCCAAAACCGATCGACCGGTGGTCGGCGCGAAACGCGTCATGCCTGTCCGAAAGCTGACAGTGGCAGAAGACGCATGTCGGGTTCCGCACAATTGACCATGCTGGATTTGTGAGGTTTTCAGGGAGAGCCATGCGTTCACTACCCAGTGAGCTTTGGCACGGCATTTGCACTTGAGATGTGGCAACACGGATCGAAGGTTGACTGCATGCACAAGCGCGAGATGAGCAATGCTCTCCTTTCCTGGAGGCTTGGCAGCAGATTCGATTGTGACGTTGCGAGGAGCTTCAGCCGCTCGCGGCGGAAGTGATCTCAAATCTGAAGGCACCGTTGGGGCCGCAGCCATCAAACACATCTTTCTCTTTTTCGCAGCTCGTCATCAACGCGATGCGGACTTCTTCGCGTCGACGGCGGCCGAAGGTGGAGAAGGGCTCGACTTGCAAAAAGGAGTTGTCAATGACGTCTTACGTTCGCACCAACAGCCCGGCGCAGGTGCGCTCACTGTCCACCTTTGGCAAGCATCTGCAAAGGAGCGTGCTGACGGCGACGCTGCTTGCCGCGGCTTCGACGGGAAGTGAAGCGCAGCCCTATGTTCGTGCTGACGGCAGCACGACTGACGACTTGGAAGCGGCGCGCGCAAGTTGGCGTCATGACGCCGAATTCAATGGAAATGTGGGGCTCGCAGCCATCAACGCGGATGCGCGTATGCGTTGGGTTCCACCGGGGAGGGGGCCAGAGCTCCTCGCCTGCCCTCGTCCGTCTTGACGAGTGCCCGCTTACAGCCTACCTCACTATCGCGTTAGCACTCGTCCATCGCGAGTGCTAACAAAAACCCCTCAACATCCGCACCAGGGAAA
>NZ_RZSR01000629.1:0-3593 GCF_004023265.1 Mesorhizobium sp. M1A.F.Ca.IN.020.06.1.1 | reverse complement strand
CTTGTCGAGCAGCGGCATGTCGACCTCGGAAAACTCCAGGCATAGGAAGCGCCCGCCGCGCTTCAGCACACGAAAAGCTTCGCTCAGCGCCACATCGATGCGCGGCACGTTGCGGATGCCGAACGCGATCGTATACGCATCGAACGTGCCGTCCTCGAACGGCAGCGCTTCGGCATTGGCCTCGACGAAATCGGTGTTTTCCGAGAGGCCTTTCTTTTCGGCCCTGTCGCGGCCGACGTCGAGCATCGAGCCGTTGATGTCGAGCACCGTGGCATGCGCATGGCGCTGGCTTGCCTCGATGATGCGAAAGGCGATGTCGCCGGTGCCGCCGGCGACGTCGAGCACCTTCCAGCCCGGCCGCTTCGGGGGGTTGAGCCACGCGACCATCGCGTCCTTCCACAGCCGGTGCAACCCACCCGACATCAGATCGTTCATCAGGTCGTATCGATTGGCCACCTTGTGAAAGACGTCATTGACGAGCGACTGCTTGTCGCCCGCGCCAACCTTCCTGAAACCATAGGAGGTTTCCATGCCGCCCGCGGCCGTGGTTCTCTCAACTGACATTATTTCGATCCGCCATAAAACCGGCGGGACCATAGCCGATCGATGGGGCGGGCGCTATTGTCCAAGGCGCGGTTTTCGGCCGCGCTTTCAGAACGGGTCGGGGAAGAGTTTGCCACGATTTTCCACCCGGAATCGGCGCCACGACAGAAGAATACCGCACGGGATGGCCGCATGATCTTGAAAGCCGAATTGCACTGCCACATCGAAGGGGCAGCGGCGCCCGACCTCGTCGTCAGCCAGGCCCGCAAATACGGCAAGGACCCTTCGCCCTACATCCAGAACGGCTCTTTCGTCTGGCACGATTTCACGTCTTTCCTCGCCGCCTATGATTTTGCTTCCGACCTGTTCCGCACCGAGGAGGATTACGCCCGTCTGACCGATCATTATCTCACCAGCCTCGCCCGCGACGGCGCCATCTATTCCGAGGTCTTCACCTCGCCGGATCACGCGAAAAGGGCCGGGCTTTCGCCCAAGGCCTATACGGACGCGCTGGGCGAAGGCATGGCCCGCGCCAAGGCGAGGACCGGCATCGAGGGGCGCATGATCGTCACCGGCGTACGCCACGTCGGCGTCGAGGCGATCGAGCAGGCGGCGCGCTTTGCGGCGCGCTGCGGCCATCCGCTGGTCACCGGCTTCGGCGTCGCCGGCGACGAGCGCATCGGCGATTTCGAGGACTACGTCCGTGCGTTCGAGATCGCGCGCGAGGCCGGCCTCGGCATCACCATCCACGCCGGAGAATTGATGGGCTGGGAAAGCGTGGCGGCAGCGCTCGACCATATCCGCCCGTCGCGGATCGGCCATGGCGTGCGCGCCATCGAGAACCCGGACCTCGTTCGCCGCATAGCCGCCGAGGGCGTGGTGCTGGAATGCTGCCCCGGCTCCAACATCGCGCTCAAGGTGTTCGATAGTTTCGCCACGCATCCTTTTCCGGCGTTGCGCGCGGCCGGCTGCAAGGTGACGCTCAATTCCGACGACCCGCCCTATTTCTGGACCTCGCTGAAGCGCGAATACGACATCGCCGCCGAGCATTTCGCGATGGACGACAAGGCGCTTATCGCCGTCACCAGGACGGCCATCGAGGCGGCCTTCGTCGACCGGAAGACCAAGGCGATGCTGATGAGCCGGCTCGACCCCAAAGGCCGGTGAATGGTCAATGGTGAATGGTGAATGGTGAATGGTGAATGGTGAACGTTTGCCGGCGGCTTCAGCGTGTCAACCAATCATCGGCCCATCAGGACTCGCAAACCGGCTCACTATTCACTATTCACTACTCACCATTCACTGGAGAAGACCATGCAGGGCGTCACCGTCGTCGACCACCCCCTTGTCCAGCACAAGCTGACCATCATGCGCAAGAAGGAGACCTCGACGGCAGGCTTCCGGCGGCTGCTGCGCGAAATCTCCCTGCTTCTCGGCTACGAGGTGACCCGCAACCTCGAACTGACGACCACCAAGATCGAGACCCCGATCGAGGAGATGGAAGCGCCGACGCTGGAGGGCAAGAAGCTGGTTTTCGCCTCCGTGCTGCGGGCCGGCAATGGCCTGCTCGAAGGCCTGCTCGATCTGGTGCCGGCGGCGCGCGTCGCCCATATCGGCCTTTACCGCGACCATGAGACGCTCGAGGCGATCGAATATTTCTTCAAGGCGCCAAGCGACCTTGCCGACCGTCTGGTGATCGTGGTCGATCCGATGCTTGCGACGGCCAATTCCGCGATCGCGGCGATCGACAAGCTGAAGGGGCGCGGCGCCACCAACATCCGCTTCCTTTGCCTCCTGGCCGCGCCCGAAGGCATCGAGCGCTTCACCAAGGCGCATCCGGATGTCCCGATCTTCACCGCCTCGATCGACCGCCAGTTGAACGACAAGGGTTACATCATGCCTGGCCTCGGTGACGCCGGCGACCGCATGTACGGGACCAAGTGAGATCTTTTCTTAACCGCTCGTTTACGAAACGCCGTGGTTCCGGCGCGCGTTAAAGCCGAAAACACCATGTCGGCTTAAGGATCGAACCTTCACGAAGGTCGATCCATGCTGCGCAAGCTTCTTCTCCTTGGCGTCTTTGTCGGAAGCTCCGCATCGATTCCGATTGTCTATCAGTCGAACCCGCAGATGGTGGAAACCCTGCTGAGATCGGCGGTTGCTTCGAAGCCGGCGCCGCCTGAGGCTCAGCCGGACGTCAATCTCGCTTCGGCTCCAGCCAGGCCGGCGATGCCGATGCCGCTCGGCCGCCAGGTGCTGGTCAATGCCGACCAGCGCGGCCATTTCACTTCCGCCTTCAAGTTCAACGGCCGTCAGATAGACGGCATGATCGACACCGGCGCGACGCTGGTCGCGATCAACATATCGACGGCGCGCCGGATCGGCATCTCGCTCAACCAGTCGGATTTCAATCAACAGGTGAACACGGCGAACGGCGCCATTAAGGCTGCCGTGGTCACCGTCGACCGGCTGCAGATCGGCAAGATTTCCCTCGACAACGTCCAGGCGGTGGTGCTCGACGATCGAGCGCTGCAAACCAACCTGATCGGCATGAGCTTCCTGCAGCGGCTGCAGAAATACGAAGTCCAGGACGGCGCGCTGCTGCTTGTTCAATAGGCGCGATTTTACAGCGGCAGTATCCGCCTGAGCACCGTCTTTTCTGCGGTCGGCTTCGAGTGACCGACCGTATAAGCGGCGCGCACCGCGACGGCGGCAGCCTCGGCGTCGGCCTCGGTCCGCGCATGGACCAGCACCAGCGCCTCGCCGCCATGCACCTCCGCGCCGACCGGCAGCAGCCGGGTGAGGCCGACGGAATGATCGATCTTGTCGTCCGGGCGGACGCGCCCGCCGCCCAGCGCAACGACGGCGAGCCCGATTTCGCGCGTCGCGATCCCGGTGACGAAGCCGTCCTCGGCCGCTTTGACCGCCATTTCCACTGCCGCCTTCGGCAGATATTTCTCCGGGCTCTCGACGAAGTCGGCGGGACCGCCGAGCGCCGTCACCATGCGCGCGAACACCGCCGCCGCGCGGCCGCCGGCAAGCGTCTCGGC
>NZ_RZSR01000628.1:0-3595 GCF_004023265.1 Mesorhizobium sp. M1A.F.Ca.IN.020.06.1.1 | reverse complement strand
GAATTCGTCGTCCTGCTCGGCGCCAATGGCGCGGGAAAAACCACTTTGCTGCGCGCGCTTTCGGGCACGATCCGCTCGGCCGGCGAAATCGCCTATAGGGGAAGCGACTTGCAAAAGATGGCGCCGGAACGGCGTCTGCAACGCGGCTTAGCGCAGATTCCCCAGGGCAGAGGCACTTTCACGGAATTCACGGTCGACGAGAATCTGACGCTGGGCGCCACAATCGTCTCCGATGCCCGCCAGGTCCGACAGGACAAGGAGCGGTGGTACGATCGCTTTCCGCGATTGCGCGAACGACGCTCCCAACTGGCCGGCAATCTGAGCGGAGGCGAGCAGCAGATGCTCGCGGTTGCGCGAGCGCTCATGTCGCGGCCAAAACTGCTGCTATGCGACGAGCCGTCATTGGGTCTCGCACCCGTCATCACGCGCGAAATATTCGCGATCTTCAAGGAACTCCGCGACATCGATGGCTTGACGCTCTTGGTCGTGGAGCAGAACGCGGACCTGTCGCTCAAGTTCGCCGACCGCGCCTATGTCATCGAGGCCGGGCATATCGTGGCCGGCGGCTCAGCCGGCGCGATACTTGCAGATGAGCATATCCAGAAATCTTACCTTGGGGACTAACGTGGCGACGTTTTACCAGATCATTGTTTGCGGCATTGCCCCAGGCGGAGTCTACGCCGTGCTGGTCATTGCCCTCGTGCTGGTCTCGCGTCTTACAAGGCGGGCGTCGGCCGACCGCCTCGATGCAGCCTCCTTCATCGACATTCACGATACCGCCGGACTGCCATTCCTGATGGTGGTAACCGCGATTTCCCCGTCCTCAAACGCCAGGGTTCCCTTGGCCAAGGCTCTCGGATCGAAGGCGCGCAGGTCGACGGCCTCGGCGTTGCAGTTGGGAGGCTGGGCTTGACCCTTTTCCTGCAAATCGTCCTCAGCGGTCTTGCCACCGGCGCCATCTATGCGGCTCTTGCCCTTGCACTGGTGTTGATCTTTCGCGCCACCAACATCGTCAATTTCGGTCAAGGCGAAATGGCGACTTTCTCGGCATACTGCATCTGGCAGCTATGCCTGTGGGGCCTGCCATTGTGGCTTTCGATTGCAATCGGCCTGGCCGGTTCCTTTGTGCTGGGAATCTTGGCGTTTCGGGTCTTCGTCCGCCCGCTGGCAGCACCAGTCGAGGCGACAGTGGTCGTCACGCTCGGCATGTTTGTGCTCTTCCAGGCGATGGTGACGTGGCTCTGGGGCGCCGAGCAGAAGCCGTTCCCCAGCCTTTTTCCCGAAGGCAGCTTCAGCCTCGGTGAGGTACAGGTGCTGGCTTCGTCGGCCGGTACCTTGCTGATCCTCATTGTCCTGGCCGCGGCCATCGCCTCCCTCTTCGCCTTCACAAGGCTTGGGCTCTCCATGCGTGCCGCGGCCTTCGACCGCGTTCGCAGCGTTCTGGTGGGCATCAACGTCGAGCGCATGCTGATGCTCGGCTGGGGTTTCGCCGCGGCGATCGGAATGATCGCGGCGGTGCTGGTCGCGCCACGGCTGTTTTTGAGCCCGACCATGATGACCCCGATCCTATTCTACGGCCTTGCCGCGGCAACCGTTGGCGGCTGGGACAGTCCGCTCGGCGCGATAGCCGGAGGCCTTCTGGTGGGCGTCAGCGAGAGCCTTGGCGCCAACTACATCGGCTTTCTGGGTGCGGACATGCGCATCGCGGTCCCGATCGGGCTCACCCTTTTCGTCCTGCTGGTCAAGCCGGTCGGTCTGTTCGGCTCACAGAAGGTCACCAAGCTATGAGCAACGACATTCGGCGCACGGTCGCGGCAACCGCTGGTTTTGTGCTAGTCGCCGCATTGCTGCCGGCCACTTTGTCAGGCTTCCAGTTGCAGCAGGTGAGCATCGCCATCTCCTATGCGGTCGCCATTCTTGGCCTCAACCTGCTTATGGGGTTTGCCGGGCAGATCTGCCTCGCCCAGGGGACGCTGTTCGGCATCGGCGCCTACGTCACCGCCATCTTGAACGCGACCTATGGCGTCCACCCGTTGGCGACCCTGCCTGCGGCAGCTGTTTTTACCGCGCTGGCCGGTCTCGTCGTCGGACTGCCGGCCCTGCGTCTGCAGGGGCTGCAACTTGCGATCATCACGTTTGGTGTCGCGGCGGCCTTTCCGCAGCTTCTGTTGAAGCTCGGCAGTTGGACGGGCGGAGTCTCCGGCTTGCCGATCGATTCCCTGGAGCCGCCTGCGTTCCTGGCCGATTACTCCGAGCTCTGGCTCTATCTGGTGTCGCTGGGGTGCGCCTGCGTCGCGGCATTCATCGTCTATCTCGTTCTCCTCGGCGACGTCGGCCGCGCGCTCCAGGCGCAACGGGACAGTCCGCAGATCGCGGAGGCTCTCGGCGTCAATCTGACCAAGGCCAAGCTGTGGGCGTTCGCCATCAGCTCTGCGCTCGCCGGACTTGGCGGCGGCGTCTTCGCGATCCTCAATGGCTTCATCAGCCCGCAGTCCTTTCTCGCCCCACTTTCCATCACCATCGTGATCGGGAGCATCGTAGGCGGCTCGACAAGCATTGTCGGCGCCTTCATCGGCGGGCTGTTCATCACCTTCGTCCCGACCTGGACGTCCAGCATCAATCTCGCACTCGGCAACGTCATCTACGCGCTGGCACTAATCGGCATCATGCTTCTGGCGCGCGGAGGGGTTGCCGGTCTGCTGGAGAGACTTGCCGCTGCCTTGACGGCGCGGTCGAACGCCAACGGCAAAGCCGGATCAATCAGCCAATTAGGGAGGAAGTTATGAGACCATGTTTACGTATGCCAAGAATGCTTGTGACGGCGGCAATACTTGCGCTAGCCGTCGGTGTCGCTCCGGCGAAAGCTGACGAGGCACCGGGCATCACCGACAGCACCGTCAAGATCGGCATCACCGGTCCGCTCACCGGTCCCGTCGCCGTCGTCGGCGCGGTCGCAGAAGGCATCCGCGCCCGGGTCGAGGCCGCCAATTCCCAGGGCGGCGTCAAGATGTCCGACGGCAAGACCCGCAAGATCGAGCTCGTGATCAAGGACGACATGCTCGATCCGCAGCGAACCCTTGCGAATGTGCGCGAGATGGTGGAGCAGGACAAAGTCTTCGCCCTTGTCGGCACGGCTGCCACGCCGAACAATGTCGCCATCGGACGCTATATCGAACAACGCAAAGTGCCCAATGTCTTCATGTATTCAGGCGTCCACAAGCTGAACGCGCCGCACGAGGAAATAGGGTTCGTCCCGGCCTTCTCGACCGAGGCGGCGTCGTTCGCCACTTATCTGAAGGACAACAAGCCCGAGGCAAAGGTCGCGCTCCTCTATCTCAACACCGAGACCGGCGAAACCTTCATGAAGGCCTTCGACCAGGCCATCGACGGCTCAGGCGTCAAGGTCGTCGATCGGCAACCGGTGACTTCGCAGGATCCGACCGTCGAAACGCAACTGACAGCGCTCAAGGCTTCCGGCGCCGATACGCTGGTGATCATCGCCGCGCCGCAACAAGGCGGTGAAGCAATCCGCTTCCAGGCCGAGAGCGGCTGGAAGCCGCTGACGCTCGTCACCAACCTTTCCTCGGCCTACCCG
>NZ_RZSR01000627.1:0-3599 GCF_004023265.1 Mesorhizobium sp. M1A.F.Ca.IN.020.06.1.1 | reverse complement strand
GAATAGACCGCGTCGGCGCCGCGCTTCATCATGGCGAAGCCCAGCCGCACCGCCTCGTCCGGCGACGCGACCGCGCCATGCGGCATGCCGACGGAGAGGAACGCGTGAGGCGCCGCTTGGCGGATCGATTCCAGATTGTGGTCGGGCTCGCAGGAGAGGATGACGATGTCGCAGGCGACCGCGGCCGCCGCCTCGGCCGGCGTGTCGACATGCAGCTGCAGCCATTTCCTGCTGCCCTTGGCGCTTTGCAGGTCGTAGGCCGTCAAGCGTCTTGCCACCGATGATCCTCCCGTTCGCGGGCGGACGATCAGGCTTGTGAAAGGTCCCCCTCACCCGGATTGGCAGCCGACTTGCGAAGCGCAATTCGGGGCCATCCGACCTCTCCCCAAGGAGAGAGGAGCCAGGCTGCGTCGGTGCCGGCCCTCTTCTCCGCTCGGGAGAAGGTGGCCGCGCAGCGGCCGGATGAGGGGGAGAATTCGCACATGCTCGTCTCCCGTTCGCGGTCGAGTTAGCACCGCGATGCCGGCCAAGGCTCGCGCAACCTTGATCAAATCAGATCAAAGGTTCTCGGCAGTGAAGGTGATGAAGCGGATCGGCGGGTTGTCGACCGGCAGGTCGTGCAGGTTGAGCGCCGCCAGCACCAGGTCGATGCCGCGGCGCGCCTGCGCCTCCGGCGCCTGGTCGAGCACGACGTCCATCGTGCCGTCATGCAGGCCGCGCGTGCTGCGCTCGGTTAGTTCATGGCCGACGAAGAAGACGTCGCGACCGCGTGGGTGCCGGCGCAGCACTTCGTTCAGGGCCGTGTTGGCGCCGCCGGCATTGTACAGGCCGGCAAGGTCGGGCCAGCGCACAAACGCCTCATGCAACTGCTCGGCATTGCGGTCGCCGTTGTCGAAACCGAACAGGGTGGCGATGGGCTCGAAATCCCGCCCCTCGTCGATCAGATAGTCGAAGAAGCCCCGTACGCGGTCGCGGTGGACGCGATAGATCTGGCTGTGACAGATCGCGACCACCTTGCCCGGCCGCCGCTGCATCTTCGCCATCAGCAGCCCCGCCATGCGGCCGGCGGCGTAATTGTCGATGCCGACATAGGTGCTCTTGGTGCCGGAGATCTGGGTGACGATCTGCACCGTCGGGATGTTTTCCGCCTCCAGCTTCGCCACCGCCGCGCTCACCAGCGGATGGTCGGGGACGGCGAGGATGAGGGCGGCGCGCCGCATCTCCGGTTCGAGGATGCGCTTGGCGATCGCCGCCGGATTGGCCTCGTCGAGAAAGGTGCGGTGGACGGCGATCGAGCGGTCGAGCGTCGCCGCGATGCGTTCGAAGGCGCGGGAGAGGCGCGCGAAGAAGGTGGCGTCGGGCCTGACCAGGATCACCTCAATGCGGATGACGCCCCGATGCGCTTCGGGGAGCCGGCGCGGATAGTCGAGCGAGCGCGCCGCCGCCACCACTTTCTCGACCGTCTCGGGGCGCACCCCGCCCCTGCCGTTCAGCACGCGCTCCACCGTCGCCGTGCCGACCCCGGCGCGGCGCGCGATTTCGAGAAAGGTGGGCTTCGGAATGGGCGGGCTCCTGGGGGTGCTGAGGCACGGAGCCTAGCGGTTCTCCGGCAACAGGAGAAGGCGAGACGCCGAAGCCGCTAATCTCCCCCCTTGCGGGGGAGATGGCCGGCAGGCCAGAGGGGGGTGCGAAGGAACGCTACCGTTGGCCGGATCGGTTCACCGACAGGATGAATGTGGGACTGCCAAGAATTGACAGGCTGGCGGGACAGCACCCCCCTCTGCCCTGCCGGGCATCTCCCCCGCAAGGGGGGAGATTGGCAGTTTCAACGCCTCAAAACATAAACGCCGCCGTCGCCGGGTTTGACCCCGTTCGGCCGTCGGCGCCGCCCAGGCCGCACTATCCTGCGAACGTCTCGACGATGATGCGGGCCATACGCACGATCGGCAAGGATGCAAATGCGCCGGCAAGCGCTGAACGCCGGGTGATCGAGGTCATCTGTTTCTCCATTTTGGGCAGGTTTTTTGGGGCGCAGGCGGAGCGTCGGTGAAAAGTGCATTGGCCAAGGAGCGCCGAAGCGATCGGACGCGCGGCTAGTCGGTGAGCCGCGACAGCACCTGGTAGGCCGCCCTGACTCGCGCCTCATTCGGGTAAGCCTTGTTCGCCAGCATGACGATGCCGATCTTCCTCGACGGGACATAGGCGACATAGGCGCCGAAGCCGTTCGTCGAGCCGGTCTTGTTGAGCACCACGTCGGCGCGTGGCGCCATCGGCGGCTCGATCGCAGTTGCAGGGATCGGCTGAAGCATACTGGGCGCATTCCCGGCGACGATCTTCGCCAGGTCGACCGGATAGGGATACTGCTCCCAGATCAGATCCTGGATGAGTTCGCCAGCGCGGAAATAACCGGTGTGGGTGGCTTCGAGCGCGCGTGCGACATCGTCCGGCACCTTGCCGACGCCCATGTTGGCCTCGATGAAGCGGATCATGTCGACTGCGTTCGACTTGATCCCGTAGGCCTCTTCGGCGAGCAATGCCGGGGTGACGCGGACAGGCTTGTCGTTGCGGTTGTAGCCCCAGGCGTAGGATTTCATCTGTGCGGCCGGGACGTTGACGTAAGTTCGCCGCAAGCCGAGTTCCGGCAACAGCCGTTTTTCCATCAGCGCCGGAAAGCTCGCGCCCATCGCCTTGGCGGTGGCCATCCCGAGCAGGCCGATGCTCGGGTTGGCGTAGGTGCGGGTGGTGGCGGCCGCGAATTGCGGCTTCCATTGGCGATAATAGGCGATGAGCTGTTTTTGCGTCTTCACCGTATCGGGCAGCTGCAGCGGGAAACCGCCGGCCGTGTGCGTGGCGAGGTCGAGCAGCCTGACATCGCCCAGCGCGCTGCCTTGAAGCTCGGGCATGTGCTTGCCGACCTTGTCGCCAAGCGCCAGCTTGCCCTCGACCTCGGCATAGGCCGCGAGCGTCGCGGTGAAGGTTTTGCTGATCGAGCCGAGCTCGAACAATGTATCGCGCGTGACGGCGGCCCGGGTGTCCTTTTCGACCACGCCATAGTCGATGAAGAAGCGCTCGCCGTTCACGGACACGGCGACGGCCATCCCCGGAATGCCGTACTGGGCGATCACCGGCTTCACCGCCTCATCGACGAGCTGCCTTATCTTGGCGTCCTGATCGGCGGCGCGAGCGCCCGACAGACTGCCCGGGGCGCAGGCGAGGACGACGGCAGCGATGGTGAAGCGAAGCCGGCTGCACATGATCTGCTCCCTCTGGGTCGGACGATTGCGGGTTTATGACCCCTTCGAACCGGCTACAAACGATGATAAATCGCAACAGCTATAAGATAATCTTGGGCATCGATGGTTCGACCTTACCTGCCGCTCAATGCATTGCGGGCCTTCGAGGCGTCGGCCAGGCATCTCAGCTTCACACGTGCCGGCATCGAACTGGCGGTGACGCAGGCCGCCGTTAGCCAGCAGGTTCGATCGCTCGAACAGCGGCTCGGCGTGCAGCTGTTTCGCAGGTTGCCTCGCGGCCTCAAGATCACGGCGGAAGGCGAGGCTCTGCTGCCGATCGTCGGCGACGCCTTCGACCGCCTGGCG
>NZ_RZSR01000626.1:0-3545 GCF_004023265.1 Mesorhizobium sp. M1A.F.Ca.IN.020.06.1.1 | reverse complement strand
CGATGTGGCCCCGCCTGATCCGCCGCTTCATCTCGGTCACGCTCAGAAGGTCGACCAGATCAAGCGACCAAGCCTCCTCCAGGCCGACCGCAAGGCGACCCCTCGACCGGCCGCCCGGTGCGGCGGTCAACAGATGTCCACCTGCACGGGTCTGCCTTCATGCTGAACCGCTGGTCTGTCATGCATGAGAGATAGGGTCGGATTTTTGGCGAAAGAATTTGCGCGCCCCATCGGATCAACAGCACGCGCCCATAATCCCCCTGCCCGGGTCTGCGGCTATTAGGAGCGCACCGCTGTCTTGGGCATTGAGTTGGGCTTCCTTGCTCGGGGCTTTCTGGAGACGGCCTCCGAGCCGCAAGAATTGCATTGGGCAACGTACCTCCCGCCTCTGCCTCGACTGGGCTGCCACTGCACAACAATCTTTGACGACTGGCACCGCTCACAGCGGGCGGGAGCGGCAGCCTTCCGGCGCAGAGCCACCGAGGTGTAGATTTCCACGACGTGGGAGGTTGCCGAGAAGGCAAGCTCTGCGTCGGCTCTGGTCGCGCCCGAGCTGTGGGTGAGCCAGTTCGCGAGCCGCCACGCACGCTCGGCGGTCGATTTGACATAGGCGCGAGCATACTCTTTCGACGCTCCCCCAGCGAGTTCGTTGGCGAGCCGGTCGTTCCACCCAATGAAGTGGCTGGCCTTGGGGGTGTCGCCGGTGAACTCGACGCTTGCCGCGTCAATCAGCTCACGGATGAACACCAACAGGCACTCTCGGCAGAGCATCCCAATTCCTTGGAACTCCTCGACCTCGTCGGCAGCGTCGAGTGCTTCGCCTACTTGAACGAGCTTGCGTTGGGTGACCAAGAACAACTCCACCTCGGCGGGGGTGCCATGGTAGCGCCGGGCGGCCGCGACGCGCGCCATCAGACCGATGTGGAACGACAGGGTGTAGTCCATGCTCGGCATCAGCCGCTGAGAGTAGAGGTTGGTCGGGTTGGTGATCACCCACCACCTCTCCTTGTCGGTGTGGACGTCCCATACATCGTAGTCCCGTCCGAAGACACGCTCACTCGTGACCTTCTCGGCATGCTGGACGATCTCTTCGCCATGAGCCTGCCATTCGAGGTAGTCGGCGATCCGCCTCGCCTCCTCTCCAGAGTGTCGGAATAGGAACCGCTCCAATTCAGCCAACGGTAGCTGAGGAGGAATGACGCACTCATCCTCCATCTTCTTTGATTTCGATCGCTTGGCCATGGGACCTCCAACTGCATCCTATTTGGGGCGTGACGACGAGTGCAAGCCGGGCCGCCGCCGTGCGGCCGCTGCTTGGTTCTCTTGGGTGTGCCCTTTCCGAACTGGCGCTGGTCTGGTTCGAGAAATACCCCCTTGACCACTCAAAGCGAACCATCCATTACAGAACCAGTCAAATCGAACTGGAGGGCACCATGACATTCATCCGAGCCTACCTCAGGGCCTCGACCAAGGAGCAGGACGCAGGACGCGCGCGAGGGGACCTTGAAGCATTCTGTCGGGAGCGAGGGCTAACCATCGCGGCCACCTACGAGGAGAACGAGAGCGGGGCATCGCTGCACCGGCCGGAGCTGTTCCGGCTGCTCAGGGACAGCAAGCCGGGCGACATCCTGCTCACCGAACAGGTCGACCGCCTGAGCCGCCTGTCGGACAAGGACTGGGACCAGCTCAAGCGTGAGATCAAGGACCGGGAGGTCAAGGTCGTGGCGCTGGACTTGCCGACTTCGCACATGATGCTGAAGACCGAGGACGCCTTCACCGGCCGGATGTTCGACGCGATCAACGGCATGTTGCTCGACATGCTCGCCGCCATCGCCCGCAAGGACTACGACGACCGACGCCGCAGGCAGGCTCAAGGGATCGCCAAGGCAAAGGCGGAGGGACGCATGAAGGGTCGCCCCGAGGACGCAGAGCGCAACGAGGCCATCTTGGAAATGCTGCGGAAGGGGCAGAGTTGGAACACCATCGTTCGAGCGACCAACTGCTCACGGTCGACGCTCGCAAGGCTGGCGAAGCGCTTGGAAGAGACCGGAGCCGATGCACGTTGATCAGATACCGGGGCCAGCCGAACTATCGCCAAATGGCCGCGTGGGAATGCAGGTTCCGAAATACAAGCCCAACCACATGGCCGGCATTGTTCATCGCTCGCGCCTCAGTTTCATGCCCAACAAAGGTCTGAAGCGCTCGTGTCCTCCCATCAGGGCCTGTCACAGAACTCTGGACGCCATGCTCAGTATGTAGATTGAAGACCACGTCACCTCTGTCATTGAGGGCCACAACTCCAGTACTGGCCAACCCAGGCAACAGCTCACGCATCCCCTCTGTTGCTGACCAGATGAAACAACAATTTCGACCAGCAGCGTCACTCGTGATGCCGACAACGACGCCGCTGTCATTGATCGCCACCGGAACGGCAGCCGGTCCTCCCAGGGTGCCGAGATCGATCATTCCCTGTTCCTCTGACCAGACAAACGCCCTCTGAGGTCCCCCGGGGAACGTTCTACCGAACCAGCTATGACCGACAACGACGCCTTGATTGTTGAGAGCCACTGGCTGACTGTTCCAATCTGCCCGCAGCGCCCCGATGGATCGAATTTGCAGGTCCTTGCCGGCAACAAATGCAGTCTCACCCTTGTCGCCCGGGTCGTTACCGGGGATTGTCCAGCTGGACCCTATGAGAAAGCCACCGTTGTTGATGGCATACCCGTGACTGTGCATGCCACCCAGCGTTTCGAGAACGCGCAACCCATCTGGACCAACGTGAAATGCCCTGTTCGCGCCACCGTCGATCATCATCGTGCCGACGACTTCTCCCGTGTCATTGATGCCGTTCACCTGACTTGGCGCTCCTGCTCCTTTGACCACGTAGGGACCCAAATCATCGGACCAGATACAGGCCACATGCGGGTTGGGATCACCTGTTGAGCAGTACCCTCCAGCAAGTCCCGCGTTGTTGACGCACAACGCCCTCGCATGCCCACCAACCCCCGGCAGCTCTGTCAACTCGAGACGCTCTTCGCGTGGTGCGGACTGGGAGAGCTCTGGCGAACACTGGTCGGGCGCCGGAGCCGCCCCCATTCCGACCCTGAAGTTGCCAATCGGTACGATCTGCGCGTTCGGACCCAACTGGCCACGGATCGACGCCATCATGTCCTGTCCATTCATGATCGCCAGCGGCTCGAAATTACCTGTGATGGTGCCGTGAGTGTGGCCGACACCCCTCGTCCAATACATCGAGTAGCTGTACGAAGCAGCACTGACCGTGTTGAGTGTCGACGGCGAAAGCGAAGCCGCCTTGATCAGGGCCGCCATTTGGCGCTGAGTTTGGGATGGGTCGTTGCCGTTCCGCGACCCTATTCGAAGCCTTTGCAGCGCGAGCCTTGAAACAGCAGCCGCACCGGAGCCGCACACTACGGTCCGTGAAGTGGGGCTCCTATCGATCTCTATCCGCAGTTCAGGAGCCGGCCGAGACCGAGGAAGTCCGTGCAGCCGATCGACATTCGAAATCAAGGCTATTTGGCTCCGCC
>NZ_RZSR01000625.1:0-3608 GCF_004023265.1 Mesorhizobium sp. M1A.F.Ca.IN.020.06.1.1 | reverse complement strand
CTTTAAGGCAAGCCGATAGTAGGCTGAGGCCGGCCTATCGACCGCAGCTTCTGCGCTTCCGTACTCACCTACGAACAAATACCCGCCGTTCCGGTTCTCAAAAGCCGCCATCCTCGGCTCGGCCTGATCTCGACTTGCCCTCCGCGCGCTCAAAAGAGCCTATCGTCTCGTCAATCTTTCCTTAACCGTGCCCAAACGGATCGCCTGAATTCACTCGGCATGCCGTTCTTCGATCGTTGACATTCGAACAACATTAGAACAAATTGCGAACATATTAACAACAGGAGAGAGTTATGGCCGATCTGGTTCAGGATGTCGTCTCGCTGGTCTGCATGAGCACCTTTCTCATTTCCATGGCGATCTGGATTGGCGCCATGTGAGCAGGCGGCTTCGCGCCGCCGCCTTGGACGGACGAAGGGTCCGCTCTCTGTTTGGGACGGGCAGGAGCTCGCCCGTTGTTAAGCTTTTCTTGGCCGCACCCCCGCTAGCTTGCCCCGCAAAGACAGGGAGCAAAGGGCAGTGTCGGTCATCGCCACGGTCACACTCGTGGCCGGAAATCTCGGACTGATCTTTCTCTTGATGACGGTGCCGCTCGGGCTGCGCACGGTTACGGTCAGCCGCGTGATCGAGGCTGACCGGAATCGCCTGTGGCAGGCGCTGTGGCCGTTCGGCAGCGACGCCGGCTGGTCGGGTGAAATCCTTTCCGTCGAACCGCTGGACGGCGAGGGGACGGCGCTGATCAAACTGTCCTGGGAAGGGCGCGACGGGCGGCCGATCGAACGCAAGGCGCGGCTCGACGATGTGGTGGAAGGCAGCCGTTTCTCGATGCGCGTCGTTGAGGACACGGCTCTCGATCCCTCGTTCT
The DNA here is from genome assembly GCF_004023265.1 of Mesorhizobium sp. M1A.F.Ca.IN.020.06.1.1. NCBI lineage: Bacteria > Pseudomonadati > Pseudomonadota > Alphaproteobacteria > Hyphomicrobiales > Phyllobacteriaceae > Mesorhizobium > Mesorhizobium sp. M1A.F.Ca.IN.020.06.1.1. The sequence goes on along the minus strand of NZ_RZSR01000625.1, from coordinate 2,743 downwards.
GGGCCGACTATCGCGAAACCACCGAGCTTGTCCCGGAAGGCGATGCGACGCGCGTTACGTTCACGCAAACCGACCGCTCTCGCGGCGTCGCCTTCCTGATCTTCCGCTACTTCGCCATGCGCCGCGAGCTCGCCAAGTTGCAGGTCTGGGCGAGAACCGGAACGTATCGCAGGGGCGGCTGGTTCGAGCATCCGGTGAGCCAGATAGGCTTTGCCGTGCTTTCGGCCTTCATCCTGTGGCCGTTCTTCGGCCTCAACCTCGGGGGACTGGCGCTGGCTGTCATCCTAACTTCGGTGGTGGCGCTGCACGAGCTTGGCCACATGGCGGCATTCCGCCTGACGGGACATCGCCGGGTGCGCATGATCTTCATTCCGTTGCTCGGCGGTATCGCCATGGGCGGCAGGCCGTATGACAGCCGCTTCGAGGTCGCGTTCGTGGCGCTGATGGGGGCGGGCTTCTCCGCTTTCCTTGTGCCTCTGCTGATCGCCGCCAGCGTCCTTGTCGGCAGCGAAGGACACCGCCCGGCGGCAGTGCTGCTGGCGACGCTTGCCGGCTGCACGTCGCTGTTCAACATCGCTAATCTGGTGCCGGTGTGGAAGTTCGACGGCGGCCAGGTGCTGCGCCAAATCTGCCCGGGTCCGATCGCGCTGGCGCTTGCCTCCTTCCTGCTGCTGTTCGCCTTGCTGGCGCTCGGCTGGCGCGCCGGCTTCTCGCCCAGCTTCCTGCTCGTCGCCGGCGCGGTGTTCTCGGTCCTCAGCCTGCTCACGGTCGGCAGCGGCGTGAAACCGCGTCACGAGCTGAAGTCGATCCACGCCTTCGATCGCCTGGCCATGGCCGGCGCGCTGCTGGCGGTCTTTTCCATTCACGGCTATGGCGTGCTCTGGGCCTCCGCGCAACTGATGTAGCCGCGCCGGATTACCCTGCCTTTCGGGCCGGCTCGGCGACCGGGGCCGCGGCAGGCCCGAACACGTCCTCGAAGGCGGATTTCAGCGCGAGATCGAGATCGGCCATGGTGACCGGAAGGCCGAGATCGACGAGGCTGGTCACGCCATGGTCCGAAACGCCGCAGGGCACGATGCCGCCGAAGTGGGAAAGCTCCGGCTCGACATTGATGGCAATGCCGTGAAAGCTCACCCAGCGCCTGAGCCTGATGCCGATTGCGGCGATCTTGTCCTCGGCGGGCGTGCCGTCAGGCAGGGCAGGCCGATCCGGCCGCACCACCCAGACGCCGACGCGATCCTCGCGGCGCTCGCCGCGCACGTTGAAGGCTGCAAGCGTGCCGATGATCCACTCTTCCAGCGCGGCAACGAAGGCGCGAACATCCTCGCGCCGGCGCTTCAAGTCGAGCATGACATAGGCGACGCGCTGGCCGGGGCCGTGATAGGTGTATTCGCCGCCGCGTCCCGCGGCAAAGACCGGAAAGCGGTCAGGGTCGATGAGGTCCTCGATACGGGCGCTGGTGCCGGCGGTGTAGAGCGGCGGATGCTCGACCAGCCAGACCATCTCGCCGGCAGCGCCATTGCGGATGGCCTCGGCGCGCGATTCCATGAAGGCGAGCGCGTCGGGATAAGACGTCAGGCCGGGCTCGATCACCCACTCGACCGGCGCCGAACCGGGAAGGGGCAGGAACGACGTGGCGATCTGGCTGCGTTCTGTCATGGAACTTTCTCGATGCTCCCCTCATATGGCGGCAATTGGCTGAAACGTCCAGTTTCGCCCGGCCCGTGTCCAGGCTGTGGAGCATTGCGCCAGGAGCTTTGTCTGAGCATGTCGTTCTCCCAAAAACCGCCACGCACTTTTGGGCGACATGCATTAGCGAATATTCCGCACGGCACCCTTGTTTCGCCGGAAACGATTTGCTACAGGCCCCGGGCCGGACGGTTCCGGCTCCTACCACGTGCGGTCGTGGCGGAATTGGTAGACGCGCAGCGTTGAGGTCGCTGTGGGGCAACCCGTGGAAGTTCGAGTCTTCTCGACCGCACCATTCTCCCCCAAAAAGGCACTGCTTGGATGAGCCCGTGAGGCGGCGCGTCCGACGTTCTGCGGGCCAAAACAAAAGCGGCGCCAGATCCTGCGGACCGCGCCGCCGCTTTGGGTTTCAAGCCCTTCCGTTCTGAAAAAAACCGGGCCTATCCCGTCCAGCCGAGGCCGGCCGAGATGCAATTGATCGAGACGAGCAGGGCGTCGGTCGTCCGCCTTCGATCCGCCGTGCCGGGACTGGTCCGAACCTCGCGCAGCAGATCGACCTGCAGGCGGTGGATGTCGTCCATCTGTCGCCCCAGATTGTCGAAACGCCGCTTGAACATCGGAAAGCGCGCGGAAAGATCGCCGCCGGTGAGGTCACCGATCAGGCGTCGCGTCAGCTCGTATTCGGCTCCGATGCGGCCGTAGATTCGCCAAGCTGCATCGGCGTCGGCTACCAGGCCGGCGTAGAGCTGCGCGATCTCCATGTCGGACTGGTAGAGCGTCTTCTCGGCCTCGTCGACGATCAGACGGAAGAAGCGCGAGCGCTCGAACATGCGGGCCAGAAGCTCGCGCCCGGCCTCGCCGCGCACCGTGACAAAGGCGTTCAGCGCGCTGCCGATGCCATACCAGCCGGTCAACAGATGACGGTTCTGGCTCCAGGCGAACACCCATGGAATGGCGCGCAGGTCGGCAATGCCGCTGGCGCCGAAACGGCGATCCGGCCGTGAGCCCATCTTCAGCAGCGCCAGTTCCGCAACGGGGCTCGCCTGGTCGAAAT
>NZ_RZSR01000624.1:0-3611 GCF_004023265.1 Mesorhizobium sp. M1A.F.Ca.IN.020.06.1.1 | reverse complement strand
GGTAGAAGCTGCGCTCGATGTGGTGAACGGCTTTCGCGACCGGCCCGCCGGAACCTTGCGTCTCAACGTGCCGATAAGCGCCTCGCGGCTGGTGCTGCCCAAGATCGTTCCGCGATTTCTCGCGGCCTATCCCGCCATTCGCCTGGAGGTGATCGCCGAGGAGAACTTTGTCGATGTGCTGGTGGCCGGCTGCGACGCCGGAATCCGCTATGACGAGCGGCTGGAGCAGGACATGATCGCGGTGCCGATCGGACCGCGCGCGCAGCGCTTCACGACCTCCGCCGCGCCGTCCTACCTTGATCGGCACGGTCGGCCGCAGCACCCGCGCGACCTGCTTGGCCATGCCTGCGTGCGCGGCCGCTTCCCGAGCGGGGTCATGACGCCCTGGGAGTTCGAGCGGGACGGCGAGGTGGTGCGGGTCGATCCCACGGGGCCATTGGTCGTCAGCATCGGTGGTGGCGTCGATCTCGCTGTCGATGCGGCGATCGCCGGCGTCGGCATCCTTTGGCTCTTCGAGGACTGGGTGCGCCCGTATTTCGACAGCGGCGTTCTGGAACCTGTGCTCCAGCCCTGGTGGCAAAGCTTCTCGGGGCCGTTTCTTTATTACCCTGGCCGGCGCTTGGTGCCGGCGCCGCTGCGCGCGTTCATCGACTACATAAAAACGCCGGCCGGGCACTGGTGACGGAAACAAAAAAGCCGCCCGGAGGCGGCCTTTTCGAAATGCTTGGACTTCGCAGCGCTTAGCGCTTCGAGAACTGGAAGCTGCGGCGGGCCTTGGCCTTGCCGTACTTCTTGCGCTCGACCACGCGGCTGTCGCGGGTGAGGAAGCCGCCCTTCTTGAGCACCGAGCGCAGGCCCGGCTCGTAATAGGTCAGCGCCTTGGAGATGCCGTGACGCACGGCGCCCGCCTGGCCGGAGAGACCGCCGCCGATCACGGTGGCGACGATGTCGTACTGGCCGGCGCGGTTGGCGGCGACGATCGGCTGGTTGAGGATCATCTGCAGCACGGGACGCGCGAAATAGGTCGCGAATTCCTTGTCGTTGACGATGATCTTGCCGGAGCCCGGCTTCACCCAGACGCGCGCGATCGCGTTCTTGCGCTTGCCAGTGGCATAGGCGCGGCCCGACTTGTCGAGCTTCTGGACGTGGACAGGCGCGGCCGGCTGCGCGGCGGTCGTGACAGTCCCGAGTTCTGCGAGCGAGGAAAGCTCAGCCATTACGAGGCCCTCTTGTTCTTGGAGTTCAGCTTGGCCACGTCGAGCGTGACGGGCTGCTGGGCCGCGTGCGGATGCTCAGTGCCTGCATAGACGCGGAGATTCTTCATCTGGCGGCGGCCAAGCGGGCCGCGCGGGATCATGCGCTCCACAGCCTTCTCGACGACGCGCTCGGGGAAGCGGCCCTCGAGCAGCTGGCGGGCGGTGCGCTCCTTGATGCCGCCGGGATGGCCGGTGTGCCAGTAATAGACCTTGTCGGTGTACTTCTTGCCGGTGAACACCACCTTGTCGGCATTGATGACGATGACATTGTCGCCATCATCGACATGCGGGGTGAAAGTGGGCTTGTGCTTGCCGCGCAGATGGTTGGCGATGACAGTGGCAAGGCGGCCGACGACGAGACCCTCGGCGTCGATCAGCACCCACTTCTTCACCACATCCGCAGGCTTCTGCGAAAAGGTAGCCATGTTTTGCTCTCAGGTTGACCGTCCTGTCCGCGAACGGCAGGAACAGGCGTTTTTTGTTGCTTGAATTGACGGAGAGGCCAAGCCGTCCGGCAATAACAAAACGGCGGCCCTTGCGGCCGCTGTTTCGTGACGGCTTATAGGCGAGGGTGCCGGATGCGTCAAGCCAAGCGGAAACTCTACTGGCGCTGAAAATAAAGCAAAAACAATCAATTGGCGAAACGGTATTATTTTACCTCATCCATTCGCTTCGGCGCGATCGAATAAGTCCCAGTGGCGTGGGCCACCCTGTGCCGGTCGGCCCCGGCGACGATGTCGATGTCGAAGACCATCAGGCTCTTTCCGAGCTTGAGGATACGGCAATGGCCGTCGATCGCTCCGGCCTCTGCCTTGCGCATGAAGTTGATGTTGAGATTGGTCGTCACCGAAAGCGCATCCGGCCCGGCATGGCTGAGCACGCACACATAGCCGCCAATGTCGGCAAGCGTGAACAGCGCGGGACCCGAGACGGTGCCGCCGGGGCGCAGATGGCGCTGGTCGGCATTGAGCCGCACCGTGCAGCCGCCCGGAAACACTTCCAGCGCCTCATAGAAGGAGAACTGGTCGTTGAGCTGCGGATAGACGTTTGCCATCAGCGCGTTGACTTCGGCCGAGGTCAGCACCGGCTTGAGATTGCTTTGAGCGGGCATGCGCGATTCCTATATACGGGAAGTTCCAGGCGGCGCGCCTGGACCAAACGGTGCCACGGAGAAAACACGTCTCGCGGCTGTTCTTCAATCGGCAGCATGTTAGTTCTGTTGCTCCATAACCCGGGACCGCTGATCGAGAGGTTCAAAAATGGCCGAAGTCGTTGCTATCAAGCCCGCCGTCGCCGACGGCCCGGTTCTTGTCAGCCAAGACAAGGGCGTGCTGCGCCTCACCCTTGCAAGCCCGCCGGCCAACGCGCTGTCGCTGGCGACGATGGCGGCGCTGCAGGCCGAGTTCGACCGCGTGAAGGACGACAAATCCGTACGCGTCATCATCCTGGCAGCGTCAGGCAAAGTGTTTTGCGCCGGCCACGACCTCAAGGAAATGACGGCGCACCGCGCCGAACCGGATCGCGGCCGCGCCTTCTTCGAAATGACCTTTGTCGCCTGCGCAAAGCTGATGCAGACTATCGTGCGCCATCCGAGGCCGGTAATCGCCGAGGTCGACGGTCTGGCTACCGCGGCCGGACTGCAGCTTGTCGCGAGCTGCGACCTCGCCATCGCCTCGCACGAAGCGACCTTCTGCACGCCCGGCGTCAATATCGGCCTGTTCTGCTCGACGCCGATGGTTGCGCTGTCGCGCAACGTCTCGCGCAAGCAGGCGATGGAAATGCTTCTCACCGGCGAGACGATCGATGCGGCGACGGCCAAGGAGTTCGGTCTCGTCAACCGGATCGTGCCGCGCGAATATCTGAATCAGGTTGTCAACAAATACGCGCAAACGGTTGCTTCAAAATCGTCTTTGGTGGTCAAGACCGGCAAGGAGGCGTTCTACGCCCAGGCCGAAATGGGGCTGGCTGACGCCTACGCCTATACCGGCCGCGTGATGGTGGAAAACATGCTGGCGCGCGACGCCGAGGAGGGCATCGGCGCTTTCATCGGCAAGCGCAAGCCGGAATGGGCCGACGAATAATTGACCCGAGAATGCAGCGCGCTTTTTCATGATTGAAGGTCCGACGTGGCTGCCCGCAAGCAACTGACGCGGCTGAAAGCGCCCTATCTCAAGCGCATTCTGCTTGAGCCTTCGCGCGTCGCGGATTGGGATGGATATCCATGGAGCCTGCCGATCTTCCGGGATCGCGAATTCGAGTTCGAATTCACGTCGGCCATCACCATCATCGTTGGCGAGAACGGCACCGGCAAATCGACGCTGCTCGAAGCCATCGGCGCGCTGGCCGGCTATGACG
>NZ_RZSR01000623.1:0-3619 GCF_004023265.1 Mesorhizobium sp. M1A.F.Ca.IN.020.06.1.1 | reverse complement strand
ACCCTGATCGAACCGATTGTGCGCGGTGCGCTCCTCGAAGACCTGGGCAGATGCGGCGACCTGACCAGCGATGCGGTTATCCCGCATGATTGCACTGCCACGTTGGTGCTCAGATCGAGGCAGGCGGGCGTCGTTGCCGGGCTCGATCTGGTCTCGTACGCCTTCCTGCTCGTGGAACCGGCGATCAACATCCAGATCTGGCGCCCTGATGGCAGCGATGTCGGGGCCGGGGAAACCATTGCAAGATTGTCCGGACCCGCGCGAGGCCTGCTCACGGCCGAACGCACTGCCCTCAATTTCTTATGCCGGCTGAGCGGCATTGCCACTGCCACAGCGGCGATGGTTGAGGCCGTGCGCGGTCACAAGGCGAGGATCGTATCGACGCGAAAGACGACGCCCGGCCTGCGGGTATTGGAAAAATACGCCGTGCGCGTCGGCGGCGGTGCCAATCACCGCTTCGGCCTCGATGACGGCGTGCTCATAAAGGACAATCACATCGCGATCGCCGGCGATATCCGCACAGCAATAGAGCGGGCGCGCGCCGCCGCAGGGCATATGGTGAAGGTCGAGGTTGAGGTCGACACGCTGAAGCAGCTCGATGCAGCGCTCGCGATTGGTGTTGACGCGGTGCTGCTCGACAATATGTCGGTCGAGGATCTTGCCCGCGCGGTTTCTATAGTGGGTGGCCGTACGATCACCGAGGCTTCCGGTCGGGTGACGCCGAAAACGGCGGCGGCGATTGCGGCGACCGGTGTCGATCTCATCTCCATGGGATGGCTGACGCACAGCGCCCCGATCCTCGACATCGGCCTGGACATGCCGGACCACCAGAACATCTGCAAGCATTTGAACTGAGGATTACGGCATGAGGAGCAACATCAGCTCGGCAGGCGTAGGAAGGCGGTGGAAAGACGTGCCGCAGCTCGCCTTTTAGCGAGTGCGCTCCAAAGCCAAGTCGGACCGAGCTTGCCGGTCGACAGACTCCTGAAGGCGTACCGGACTAGCAACAAAGGTTTGACGATGACGGTTGGAATGAACTCGGAGTTCGACGTGAACCAGACCATGCAATCGGTCGATGGGAACGCCTCCGCGATGGAACCGCAAAGAGGCTGAGGCCATCTACGGCATGCCATTCAACGATCTGCTGTTCCTAGCTCAGACGATCCACCGCCAGAACTTCGATCGAAACCGAGTGCAGCTGTCGCGGCTCCTTAGCATCAAGACCGGCGGCTGCCCCGAAGATTGCGGCTATTGCAGCCAGTCTGCGCATTACGAAACCGGGGTGAAGGCGTCGAAGCTGATGAACGTCAAGCATGTCATCGACGAAGCGGCCAAGGCGCGTGATGGCGGCGCAACGCGCTATTGCATGGGCGCAGCGTGGCGAAGTCCCAAGGAGCGCGACATGGACGTTGTGGTCGCCATGATCGAGGGCGTCAAGGCGCTCGGCATGGAGACCTGCATGACGCTCGGCATGCTCGATCTTGAGCAAGCTGCTCGCCTGAAGCAGGCCGGTCTCGACTACTATAACCACAACATCGATACCTCTGAGCGCTACTATGGCGAGGTTATTTCAACCAGGACTTTTGCCGACCGGCTGGAAACGCTTGGGCACGTGCGCGCGGTTGGGATGAAAGTCTGCTGCGGCGGCATCGTCGGGATGGGGGAAGAAAAGACCGATCGCATCGACATGCTGGTCACGCTCGCGAACCTGCCCGAGCCGCCGGAAAGCGTGCCGATCAACATGCTTATTCCCATCGAAGGCACGCCGCTTGCCGCGGCCGACGCCATCGATCCGATCGATTTCGTCCGCATCGTTGCGCTCGCGCGGGTGATGATGCCGAAATCCTGTGTAAGGCTGTCCGCCGGCAGGACGGCGATGAGCGACGAAACGCAGGCGTTGTGCTTCTTTGCCGGCGCTAACTCGATCTTTGTCGGCGACACGCTGCTGACGGCGGACAATCCCGGCGAGGACAAGGATAGCCTTCTGTTCCAGCGTCTCGGCATCGAGCCGATGGAACTCGCCACGCAATGAACGAGGCAATTCTTGCCCGCTATGACGCATCCTTGCGCGGACTGGCGCGCAAGGACCGGTTGCGGACGCTCGCACCGCGCGCCGGTCTCGACTTCTCGTCGAACGACTATCTCGGACTTGCCGCCTCCAAAAGACTTGGCGAAGCGGTTGCGGCGGCGATTGCGCGGGGCACGCCGGTTGGCGCCACCGGGTCGCGGCTGTTGCGCGGCAACGCACCGGAACATGAGCAACTGGAGGCGGACGCCGCGGCATTCTTCGGCGCCGACCGTGCGCTGTTCTTTGGCAGCGGCTACATCGCCAACTTCGCCCTGTTGACCGCGCTGCCGCAGAAAGGCGACCTGCTGGTCCTCGACGAACTCGCCCATGCCAGCATGCATGAGGGCGCGCAGGCCGGGCGCGCCGAGTTCAAGCTGGCCGCGCACAACGACGTCGACGCTGTCGAGGACGCAATCACCCGCTGGCGCGCCGAAGGCGGCACGGGGCGCGTGTGGATCGCCGTCGAAAGCCTTTACAGCATGGATGGCGACCGCGCGCCGATGGAGAGCCTGGTCGCGATGGCCGATCGGCACCAGGCATTCATCGTCGTCGATGAAGCGCATGCCACCGGCATCTGGGGACCGGACGGCCGGGGACTGGCCGCCGCGTGCCAAGGCCGCGACAACATCGTCACGCTCCACTCATGCGGCAAGGCGCTCGGCGCATCCGGTGCACTCGTCACCGGGCCGAGGACACTGTGCGATTATCTCGTCAACCGGTGCCGGCCGTTCATCTACGCCACCGCGCCCTCGCCGCTGATGGCGGTCGCGGCGCGCGAAGCGCTGACTATTCTGTCCGACGAGCCCATGCGCCGCGCTCAGCTGCAGGAACGCGTTGCCTGCGCCGGCCGCCAATTGGCCGAGCGCTGCGGCGTCGTACCCAGCGGCTCGCAGATCCAGCCATTTGTCATCGGCGACGTTGGGCGCACCATGGCGGTGGCGGCGGCCCTGCAGGCACGCGGCTTCGACATACGCGGCATACGTCCGCCGACGGTGCCCGAGGGCACATCGCGCCTGCGCATTTCGCTGACGCTCAACGTCGACGAGACCGACATTTCCGCCATGGTCGAGGCTCTCGTTGAGGTGTTGGCCACAGCATGACCAAACGCATCGTCGTCACCGGAACAGACACCGGAATTGGCAAGACAGTATTTTCGGCCGGACTTGCCGGGCTGCTCGACGGCTTCTACTGGAAGCCGGTGCAATCGGGCCTCGACGAGGAGACTGACAGCGAGGTCGTCGCCCGGCTTTCCGGCTTGCCCGACGGACGCGTGCTGCCCGAAGTCTATCGACTGACGATGCCGCTGTCGCCGCATCGATCAGCCGAAATCGACGGCGTCGCGATCGAGGCCGACGATCTTTCATTTCCGGTCCTGCCGACACCGCTCGTCATCGAAGGCGCCGGCGGGCTGATGGTGCCGCTCAATCGACAGACAAGGTTCATTGACATATTCGAACAATGGCGGCTGCCGGTGATACTGTGCGCCCGCACCGCGCTCGGCACCATCAATCATACGCTGTTGTCGATCGAGGCCCTGAGAGCCCGCTCCAT
>NZ_RZSR01000622.1:0-3635 GCF_004023265.1 Mesorhizobium sp. M1A.F.Ca.IN.020.06.1.1 | reverse complement strand
ATAGACTTCAGGATCGCCTTTTTCGCGATCGGCCTGATCGGGCTGGTGGCAGCGCTGCGTTTCCTGACCCTGCCGGCCAGTGCGGGTGCAGAGGTCTCAGGCCATACCGGGCGGGACTGAAATGGGCTTGGAAGGCCGGCCTGCGCACGCCCGCGGCGGCACCGAACTTCTACGGCAAACTGTCGGGGCTCGGCACTTTTGTGCATCGCAATGACCCGGAGCTCATCGCCTCTGGCCCCGTCAAGGCGTGGAGGAATGACGGCCGCTCCGCACCGACCAGCTGGGCGGATTTTCAGACTGAGCAGGGGTCTCCCCTTCTCCACAAGAAGGGAGAAGGGAAGGTTTGCTCTCTAATCGCTGCGCCTAAAATTACGGATGCGGTCGAACAGCACCGCCAGGATGATCGCGCCCCCGATGAAAGTGCCTTGCCAAAAGGCGTTGATACCGAGCAGGCCGAGGCTGTTGCGGATGACCTCGATCAGGGCGGCGCCGACGATGGCGCCGAACGCGGTGCCGACGCCGCCGGCGAGGTCGGCGCCGCCGATGACGGTCGCGGCAATCACCTGTAGTTCCATACCGTTGCCGAGATTAGTGGTGACAGCGCCTAGCCAGCCGGTCTGGATGATGCCGGCCAGACCCGCCGAGAGCGCTGAGATCATATAGACCGCGACCTTGATCTGGCGCACCGGAACACCGGTCAGCGTGGCCGCATGCTCATTGCCGCCGATGGCGAAGATATGCCGGCCGAACTTGGTCCAGCGCAGGATGAAGCCGGTGATCAACGCCAAAAGGATCATGTAAAGCACCGGATTGGCGATGCCGAACACCCAGGCGCCGCCGCCCAGCGCCAGAAGCTTGTCGTGGTCCGGCCCGAACTGGAAGACGACGGTGTTGTTGGAGGCGACCATGGCGAGGCTGCGCGCCACCGACAGCATGCCGAGCGTCACCACGAAGGGTGGGAAACCGAGATAGGCGATGAGCACCCCGTTGAAGGCGCCGATGGCTAAAGCGGTGACGATCGAGGCCAGGATGCCGATTTCGATCGAATAGCCGGCATGCATGGTGACGGCCAGCACCATCGAGCACAGGCACAGCACCGAGCCGACCGACAGGTCGACGCCGCCGGTGATGATGACGAAAGTCATGCCGAGCGCCACGATGGCGACGAAGGTGATGTTGCGGGTGATGTTGAAGAGGTTCTTCTGCGTGGCGAAAGCGTCGGTCGCGAAGGACAGGAACAGGCAGGCGAGGATAACCGCGATCACCACCCAGAAGGTCTGGTTGGCAAAGAGCCGTGAGAAGAATGTGTGCTGCTTCTGCGCGATCGTCTGGTCAAGGGTGACTGCCATTATCGACCTTTCCTGAGGCGTTGGACGCCTGATCCACGCGATTACGCAACCTGTTCGATGGCGCCGGTGATCAGCCCGGTGACTTCCTCGGGCGAGCTCGAGGCGATCTTCTTGTCGGCGACTTTCCTGCCGCGCCGCATGACGATGACGCGGTCGGCGACATCGAAGACGTCGGGCATGCGGTGGCTGATCAGCACCACGGCGATGCCCTGGTCACGCAGATGGCGGATCAGGTTCAGCACCTCCGCGACCTGTCTCACCGAGATCGCCGCCGTCGGCTCGTCCATCAGCACGATCTTGGCTTGCGACAGCATGGTGCGGGCGATCGCCACCGCCTGGCGCTGGCCGCCAGACATCTGCTTGACGAGGTCGCGCGGCCGCGTCTCGGATTTCAGTTCGGCAAAGAGCTGGCCGGCGCGCTTATACATCGCGGCATAATCGAGAATGCGGAAGGGGCCGATGCCGCGGCGCAGTTCCCGGCCGAGATAGACATTGGCGGCGGCCGTCAGATTGTTGCAAAGCGCCAGGTCCTGATGGACGATCTCGATGCCGTGCTGGCGGGCCTCGGCCGGCTTGTGCAGGATCAACTCCTTGCCGTCCATATGCATCGTGCCGTGGCTGGGGCGGAAATTGCCGGCGATCATCTTGACCAGCGTCGACTTGCCGGCGCCGTTGTCGCCCATCAGGCCGACGACCTCGCCGGCCTCGAGCTTGAACGAGACGTCGTTCACCGCCTGGATGGCGCCGAAATGCTTCGAGATGTTGGCGAGTTCGAGAACCGACACCAGCCTTAAGCCTCCCCGTTTTCGTCCCTCGACTGCCTTGCCATAATTGCCGGCGCCGCAGGGGCCTCGCGCCTCCAACTCCTCCCGAGCAGGTGCGATAGACTCATTTAGGCAAATGCGGCCATGGGCGTCAATCAATTGTCGGGCGATTAATTTCGAGTCCCGTCGAAAAATCGGTTTTGTAGGACAAATTGGAATTGACGTTGGCAGCGAGCCGTTATTAGCTAGCATTGGAGGAAGAGTTTTTCCGTCGCGAAATCGCTGCTCGGCGTGACGCGATGGGCAAGATTCAGGATCCGGCCGGCGCCCATTCGAGCTGGAACGGATCGGCAAATGCTTGTCGGCCCGGCTTGAGACACGAACTTTCGAGCCTATTCCGCGTGTTGCTTGCATCCGGGCCGATCGGTGTGGCGGGCACGTCGTGTCCGTCTGTTTTCAAGGGAGGACTGATATGAGGAAATCACTTTTGCTCGCCGCCGTCGCCGCCATGGCGCTGGGCGCCGGGCCGGCTTTGGCCAAGAAACAGCTCGTCATTGTCGTAAAGGGCCTCGACAACCCGTTCTTCGAAGCCATCCATCAGGGCTGCGAGAAGTGGAACAAGGAGAACGCGAGCTCCGAGTATGAATGCTTCTACACCGGCCCGGCATCGACCTCGGACGAGGCCGGCGAAGCACAGATCGTGCAGGACATGCTGAGCAAGCCGGACACGGCCGCGATGGCGATCTCGCCGTCCAACGCGCCGCTGATCGCGCAGACGATCAAGAGCGCCAATCCATCGATCCCGATCATGACGGTCGATGCCGATCTCGCCAAGGAAGACGCCGCGCTTCGCAAGACCTATCTCGGCACCGACAACTATCTGATGGGCAAGCGAATCGGCGAATACATCAAGAAGGCCAAGCCGAATGGCGGCACGATCTGCACGATCGAGGGCAATCCGGCCGCCGACAACATCCTGCGCCGCGCGCAGGGCATGCGCGATGCGCTGTCGGGCAAGGAAGGCCTGCCGGCGCTCGCCGGCGAAGGCGGCTGGACGGAAGTGGCGGGTTGCCCGGTGTTCACCAATGACGACGGCGCCAAGGGCGTGCAGGCGATGACCGACATCCTGGCCGCCAATCCGAAGCTCGACGCTTTCGGCATCATGGGCGGCTGGCCGCTGTTCGGCGCTCCGCAGCCCTATCGCGACCTGTTCAAGCCGATGGCCGACAAGATCGCCAAGAACGAGTTCGTCATCGGCGCCGCCGACACGATCGGCGACGAGGTGGCTATCGCCAGGGAGGGCCTTGTGACCGCACTGGTCGGCCAGCGGCCGTTCGAAATGGGCTACAAGGCGCCGTCGGTGATGCTCGACCTCATCCAGGGCAAGAAGGTCGACGATCCGGTCTTCACCGGCCTCGACGAATGCACCAAGGATACGGTCGACACCTGCATCCAGAAGTAGGCTTCGATCCCCGGGGCGCCCTTCGAAGGGCGCCCCTCCACCTTTCGCCAGGACTATGGG
>NZ_RZSR01000061.1:0-11844 GCF_004023265.1 Mesorhizobium sp. M1A.F.Ca.IN.020.06.1.1 | reverse complement strand
GTCCATTTTGGCGTCGGGAAGGACATAGGCCGGATCCTTGCCGCCGAGCTCGAGGCCGAGCGTCATGAAGGTGCCGGCCGCGGCCTTCTCGATGGCGCGGCCGCCGGCAACCGAGCCGGTGAAGTTGACATGATCGATCTTGCCCGAGCCGAGCAGCCTTTCGGTCTGGTCGTGGTTCATGACCAGATTCTGGAACAGGCCTTTCGGCAGGCCCGCCTTGTCGAACGCCTGCTGGAAGCGCTCGCCGACCAGCAGCGTCTGCGCCGCATGCTTGAGGATGACCGCGCTTCCGGCCATCAGCGCCGGCACGATCGTGTTGACCGCGGTGAGATAAGGATAGTTCCACGGCGCGATCACCAGCACGACGCCAAGCGGCACCTTCTTGACATAGCGGCGAAAGCCGTCCTTCGGATTGGAGGCCATGATCGGCTTCAGCGCAGCTTCCGCGATCTCGACCATGTAGCTGGTGCGTTCCTTGACGCCGCCAAACTCGCCGCCATAGCGCACCGGCCGCCCCATCTGCCAGGCGATCTCGGGCACGATCTCGTCGCTGATGCCGACCAGCGCTTCCAGCATCGCCAGCATGTACTTGCCGCGCTCGGCAACCGGTGTCTCGGCCCATTTCTCCTGCGCCGCCCTGGCGCGCTCTGCCGCCGCATTGATCGCCTGATCCGTCGCGACCGGCCGCTCGGCATAGATCGAGCCATCGATGGGTGATTTAAGTTTTACGGTAGCCAAGAAGACGTCTCCAAATTGACTCTTTCAGCAGGCGATGGCTCTGACATGACCATGCGCGGCATAGGCCAAAATGGCCTTGTCACGGGTTACGATAGTCAAATCGCGCTCCCGCGCGGTCGCTATCAGAATTCGATCCATTGGATCGCTGTGAACGACACCTGGGAGGTAGGAGGCCGCGATGAGAATACGTGGCGTCACCCCTTCCACTGTGACGGCCGCCGCCTCAACGAACTCGTCGAACCAACGGTCGGGCGTCTTCGTGGACGGCAACCTGCCCTTCGACACCAGCATGCCCATCTCCCATGCCGTCATGACCGATACGTTCAGCGTGCCGGACTGAGGAGCCTTGCTGATAGCCGTTGTCGCCGCATCGGCTATCGGTTCGTCCTGCGAAATCCAGATGACCGCGCAAGTGTCCAACAGAAGGTTCTCAGTCTTCATAGACCTTGCCCCAATCCTGCTCGACAGGCTCCGTCAGATCGACCTCTGGGAGGATAGTAAGCGTTCCCTTCATGCAGCCGAAGATCGGGTGCCGTGTCGGTGTCCCGCCGATCTCGGCCTGAGCCGATTCGCCGAACCCCTTTGCAGTGCCGGAACCTGGCTGAACGCGCCGAAAGACCAGATTTTCGCCCGCTATATTGACGGACTCAGTCTGGAACCCCGCGGCCAGCCACTCCTTTGTCATTGGATTGTTGCTGGGGTTATTGCTCCACCAAGCCGGATACTGCTTGGACGCCGGTAGCTTTTCGCCAAGCAGCTTCTCGATGTCGCTGAACGACATCGGAACCCGCTCGCCGGTTTGAGCCATAAGATACGAACGCAAAGGCGAATACTTTCCCATTCTCACGCTCCCGAACTCAACCAGCCAAGACTACAGCTTTAGTTAGGTTCAGTCAACGTTCGACTACAGCTTTAGTAGCGTTCAAACCCCCGGTGCAGTTCCCAATCCGTGATGCGGCGGTCGTATTCGAACTGCTCCCAGCGGGCGGTGTGGACATAGTGCTCGATCACCTCCTCGCCGAAGGCCTGCTTCAGCATCGTGGAGCCTTCCAGCGTCTCGGTGGCATCGCGCAGCGTCTTCGGGATTTCCGGCAGTTGCGACGCCTGATAGGCGTCGCCGACAAACGGCTTCTGCAGCTCCAGCTTCTCGTCGATGCCGGCGAGACCGGCCGCGATCAGCGCAGCGAAGGCGAGATAGGGGTTGAGATCGGCGCCGCCGATGCGGCATTCCATGCGGATGCCCTTGGTACCCTCGCCGCACAGCCGGAATCCCGCCGTGCGGTTGTCCTCGCTCCACATGATCTTGGTCGGCGCGAAGGTGCCGGCCTGGAAGCGCTTGTAGGAGTTGATGTACGGCGCCAGGAACCAGGTGAACTCCTTGGCGTATTTGAGCTGGCCGGCCGCCCATTGCTGGCCGAGGCTCGACAGCGTCCATTCGGCGTTTTTGTCGAAGAACAGCGGCGTCCCGCCGTCGGCGCTCCACAGCGAATTGTGGATGTGGCTGGAATTGCCGGCAAGCCCGTAATTGTACTTGGCCATGAAGGAGATGGCCTTGCCTTCGGAATCGGCGATCTCCTTGGCGCCGTTCTTCAGGATGACGTGGCGATCCGCCATCTCGAGTGCTTCGGCATAGCGCACATTGATCTCTTCCTGGCCCGGACCCCACTCGCCCTTGGAATTTTCGATCGGGATACCGGCTGCCTCCATCTCGTTGCGGAGCCGGCGCATGACGCCTTCTTCCTTGGTGGTGATGCCGATCTGGTAGTCGCCGATATAGGGCGAAGCGCTGTCGAGCCCTTGCCAGTGCTTCCTGCGCGCCGATTCATAGGTTTCGCTGAACAGGTAGAATTCGAGCTCGGAGGCGAAGTAGCCGATATAGCCGCGCTCGCTCAGGCGCTTGACCTGCTTCTTCAGGATCGCGCGCGGCGAATGCGCGAGGTCCTCATGGTCGTGATGATCGAGCACGTCGCAGATGACCAGCGCCGTCTTCTCCAGCCATGGGACGCGCCGAAGGGTCGACAGGTCGGGTTTCATGACGAAGTCGCCATAACCCTTCGACCAGCTCGCCGCCTTGTAGCCCGGCACCGGCTCCATATCGATGTCGCAGGCCAGCAGATAGTTGCAGCCATGCGTCTCGCCATGCGCGGAATCGACGAAATACTGGGCCAGGAAGCGCTTCCCGGCGAGCCGGCCCTGCATGTCGACGATGCAGGCCAGCACCGTGTCGACCTCGCCGTTCGAGACCGCTTTCTTCAACTGATCGAACGAGAAATTCCCGGCCATTCCTTTGGCACTCCAACACTTGTCGATTGAAAGGGAGAAACGAAGCCCTGGCCGGCGTGACGCCGGCCAGGGCCATGATGTCCGATGTCAGTGGCCGGTCTCGCCGACCGCCTGCTCTGCCGCCTTGATCGCCGCCTGGCGCGCCGCGATGATGTCGCCGAGCGGCGGCCCCTGGAAGCGGTTGCGCTCGAAGGCGAACCAGACGACCGCCGTTAGGATGAAGAAGCCGACGGTGATGTAGAGCGCCCAGTCGTTCGGCGGCTGGATGCCGATGACGAAGATAAGGATCATCGACACGATCGAGAGCAGACCGAACAGCATGAAGATGCCGCGGCCCATGTTCCACGGCCCCATCTTGTCCCACTTCGGCGTCCCCCAGGCCATCATGCCGAGCACGATCGGCACGGTGAAGGAGAGGAACAGGAAGATGACGGTGCAGGACACCACGATCGTGTAGGCCGAGGTGCCGGCGACCGAGACCACCGACGAGCCCCACACGAACAGCACCGACAGGATCGAGGCTGTCCAGATCGCCGCCACGGGCGTGCGATAGGTCGGGCTGACCTTGGAAAGCGCTGCCGAGCCCGGCAGGCCGCCGTCACGGGAGAAGGCGAAGATCATGCGCGAGGCCGAAGTGACGGTGGCAAGGCCGCACAGCAGCTGTGCCAGGAACACGACGAGATAGACGAACTCCTTCAGTCCGGTTCCGACGCGCTGGTCGAAGGCCCAGAAGAATACGTTCCAGCCCTGCTTGGCGGCCTCGTCCATGTTCGGGATCATCAGCACGAAGGCAGCCAGGAACAGGTAGCCGAACAGCGCCGACCAGATGACCGACATGACCATCGCGCGCGGCACGGAAGAAGCCGCCTTGATGGTTTCCTCCGACGTGTGCGCCGAGGCGTCATAGCCGGTGATCGTATAGATCGGCAGCAGGAGGCCAAGCGCGAAGACCCAGGCGTTCGAGACCTGCGGCCACACGCCGCCTCCGGCATCGCCTGAGTAGTTGTGGAAGGTGAAGAGGCGGCTGAAGTCCCAGGTCTCGGCCGAGAGCAGGCAGACCACCGCGATCAGGATCGAGCCGAAGAAGATCAGATAGCCCGAAAAGTCGGTGAGCTTTGCCGTCAACTTGATGCCCAGATGGTTGATTAGCGCCTGCGCGCCGGTGATGATGACCAGGAAGATCGTCTGGGTGGTCAGGTTGTTTTCAATGCCCAGCGTCGGCCCGAAAGCGCCGACGAAGAAAGTCCAGGTGCCGACATTGATGGCGCCGAGCACGGTGATCAGGCCAAGCAGGTTGAGCCAGGCGGTAACCCAGCCGGTGCCGCGATTGCCGAGGATCGAGCCCCAGTGATAGAGGCCGCCGGCCGTCGGATAGGCCGAGCTGATCTGCGACATGGCGACCGCGAAGGTGAGCGACACGAAACAGCCCACCAACCAGCCGATGCCGATGCCGATGCCGCCGGCGCCGGAGGTCGCCTGCGCCAGCGAGTTGATGCCGCCGGACAGGATGCAGATGATGGAGAAGGAAACCGCGAAATTCGAGAAGCGGCTGAGGCGTCGCTCCAGTTCCTGGGCATAGCCCATGCTGTGGAGGACTTGTATGTCCTCAGCCTTGTCGACTTCGGTGTAGTCATTTGCTGCCATGTTGGAAGTCCCCTGTGGTTTCTTAGCTGGCCGACTGTACTGACTTTCCCATTGCGCGTTGTCGGGAGCCCCTGGCCTCCTCGGGCTCCAGATTCGAGAATATGCCTGTGAGCAGATCCGCCCATTTCCGCTGCCCGGTCTCGCCGGAGATCTCGTCGTTGCGGATTTCGATCATCGCGCAGGCAAGGCCGCGCGAGCGCGCGTGCCGTTCCAGCGTGAAATAGACGCGGTCGGCCGGCGAATAGGGTTCGTTGACGCCAACGGTGACGCCGGAGAGCCGCTTGAGCGCCGATATCAGCGGCGCGGCGAGCCGGCGATCGTCGTCATGGATGATGCCGATATGCCAGGGACGGGTCCTGCCCTTATAGACCGGCGTGAAGGAGTGCACCGACACCAGGCGCGTTTCCTGGCCGAGCGCCAGCCGCTGCTCGATGATCTCAGCGATCGTGTCGTGGAACGGACGCCACGCGAGATCGATCCGCTCCGCGCGCTGCTTGCCGGAGAGATTCGAATTGCCCGGAATGGCCGTCGCCTCGCTGACCGGCGGCACGAGGTCCGGCGCGTCGAGCGGGCGGTTGCAGTCGATCACCAGGCGCGAGATGCGGGTTTCGACCAGCGTGGCGTCGAGCGCGTCGGCCATCCGGCTGGCGACCGGCAGCGCGCCCGGATCCCAGGCGATATGCCGGGAGAGATCCTCGGCGGGCAGCCCGAGCGTTCCGAATTCGGCGGGCAGGAAGTTCGAGGCGTGATCGCAGGTGAGGACGAAGGGGCTCGAGCCGCCGGGGTTGGTCACCCTCACGGTCTCAGACGGTGCAAGGCTGGCGCGCCGTGCTTTCTCCATACTGCCGTCCCCTCGGGAGCGCTGTATCTTATGTTACGTAATTTGCCTCATTGCGCCCCTGTGAATGATTTCATACAGTTTACGCGGCTTTGTCAAACGCGGAATTCCGAAAACGGCGGCGACCGGGTCAAAGGGTGGGGAAAACGATGATCTCCAGTATTGCCGAACTGATTTCGGACCGCATCGGCACGATGCCGGCAGGCGAGCGCCGCGCCGCGCAGACGCTGATTGCCAACTATCCGCTGACCGGGCTGAAGACCGTGGCCGAGTTCTCGACCGCGGCGGGAGTCTCCTCACCGACGATTCTGCGTTTCGTCGCGAGGTTAGGTTTCCAGAACTATCCCGAATTCCAGTCGGCGCTGCAGGATGAACTGGCCGCGCAATTGCAGTCGCCGGCCTCTCGCACGCTCAACTCGGCGTCGCCCGCCAATGGCGGCGCCGTTTCGCCGATGCTGGAGGCGACGCTCGACAACATGCGCGAGACGTTCCGGCACCTTACCGACAAGCAGTTGGCCGACATTGCCGCACGGCTTGCCGAGCGCCGCGGCAAGACCTTTCTGATCGGCGGCCGCTTCACCGATCCGCTGGCGCGCTACATGGCAGCCCATCTAGCCATCATCCAGCCAGACGTCTACCACCTCGCCGGCCAGGAGAGCATCTGGCGCGACCGGCTGATCGACATGGGCAAGCGCGACGTGCTGGTTATCTTCGACATCAGGCGCTACCAGGAAAGTCTGCTCCGCTTTGCCGAAAAGGCGCACCAGCGCGGCGTCCAAATCGTGCTCTTCACCGATCAGTGGCTCTCGCCGATCGCCCGCTTCGCCCGCCATGTGATCGCCGGGCGTACCGCCGTGCCTTCGGCCTGGGATTCATCCGCCGCCCTCTTTGTCGTCGCCGAAACGCTAATCGGCGCGGTTACAAGGCAGCTCGAAGCCGCCGGCGCCAAGCGCATCCGCGACCTGGAGAGCCTGCGCTAGGCAGTTCCAGGCAACGGCTTCCGTTCGGTTTTGCTTTGACCGAATGGCGGCCGGCGTCCCCCAAATTGCGGCAAAAGGTGGGACCGAAGCGATGATCCCGCTTCACGTTACCGAGATTTAATGTGCACGTTTGCGTGATAATTGCCATAAAACGCTGATATTATGATGTGGCGTGGCCGGTATCGCTCTCACGCCGTATCGTCGCTCAGCCTGCTTCCACTTGGAACCGGCGGACGATTCTGCCGCTGGAGTGTCAATGTCGAGCTGGAAACAGATTGTTCTTGCGCTGGTGATCGTGGTTGCCGCTGCGGCCGCCTGGGCGCGCTTCTATCCCGGCGCGCCTGAGGTATTGGCACGCTGGGGTATGGACTGGGCGATTGCGGCGACGCCCCCCGCCACGGGAAGCATCGAGAGCGGTTCTGTCCGGTCCGGTCGCAATCGCGCCGGCCAGATCGTGACCATTGTCGCCTCCCCTGCCGGCACCGCCACCATCAACGACAGGCTTCAGGCGATCGGGACCGGCCGCGCCAATGCGACAGTCACTGTCAATCCATACTCTTCCGGCCGCCTCACCGAACTGCCGGTGCAGTCCGGCACCCATGTCGAAAAAGGCGATGTCATCGCCAGGCTCGATTCGGAGACGGAAGTGATTGCGCGCGACCGTGCCAAGGTCGCGCTCGACGACGCCCAGGCGAAGCTCGATCGGGTCAAGTCGCTGCGAGCCTCCAATGCCGCCACGCAAGTTGCCGTCGCGGATGCCGAGGTGGCGCTCGCCAATGCCAAGCTGGCGCTGCGCGATGCCGAGCTCGCGCTCGAGCGCCGCTCTGTCGTCGCGCCTATCGAAGGCACTGTCGGTATCCTGCCGATCGCCGCCGGCAACTATGTCACCAGCCAGTCGGCGATCGCCACGCTTGACGACCGCTCGAGCATATTGGTCGATTTCTGGGTGCCGGAGCGTTTTGCCGCCGCTGTAAAGGTCGGACAGCGATTGTCGGCCACGCCGCTGGCCAACCCCAACCAGGTCTATTCCGGCACGGTTTCGGCCATCGACAACCATATCGACGAGAACAGCCGCACGCTGCTCGTCAAGGCGACGATCGCCAACCCGGCGGATTCGCTGCGCGCCGGCATGTCGTTCCAGATCGCCATGATATTCCCCGGCGACACCTATCCGGCCGTCAGCCCACTGGGCATCCAGTGGGGCACCGACGGCGCCTATATCTGGACCGTCGAAAACGGCAAGGCAAAGCGCGTGCCGGTGCGCATCATCCAGCGCAACACCGAGACGGTGCTGATCGATGCTCCCGTCGAGAGCGGCGACATGGTGGTGACCGAAGGCACGGAGAGTGTCAGCGAAGGCGGCGAGGTCCGGATCGCCGGCGAGGACCGCGCCACCGCGGCCGAAGGCTCATGAGCGCCGCCGGCGACCAGACCGCGGGATCGGGCCTGACCGCGCTCTTCATCCGCAGGCCGGTCATGGCCTTCGTGCTCAATACGCTGATCGCGGTCGCCGGCCTCGCAGCCTTCTGGGGCGTCGAAATCCGCGAACTGCCGGATGTCGACCGCCCGGTCATCACCGTCAACACCACCTTCGAGGGCGCGGCCGCCGAAACCGTCGACCGCGAGTTGACCGACCCGATCGAGGGCGCCGTCGCGCGCGTCTCGGGTGTCAAGTCGATCTCGTCGACTTCATCTTTCGGCCAGAGCCGCGTCACCATCGAGTTCAGCGACGGCGTCGATCTCAATGTAGCCGCCTCCGATGTCCGCGATTCCGTCAGCCGCATCACCAACCAACTGCCCGAGACCGCCGATGCGCCGCGCATCGTCAAGGCCGACGCCAATTCCGACCCGGTGATGCGGCTGGCGGTCACGTCCGACACCATGTCGGTGCAGGACATGACGGTGCTGGTCCAGGACCGCATCGAGGACGAGCTCGCCGCCGTTCCAGGAGTCGCCGACGTCCAGGTATCCGGCGGCCGCGACAAGATCTTCCGCATCGATGTCGACCAGAACAAGCTGGCAAGCCATGGCTTCACCGTGGCGGATTTGCGCAAGGCGCTCGCCTCCGTCGCCTTCGATTCCCCGGCCGGCTCGATCACCACCACCAACCAGGACCTCGTCGTGCGCACGACGGCCGACGTGACCACGCCGGAGGAATTCGAGAGCATCGTCATCGGCGGCGCGACGCGCATCCGCGACGTCGCCACCGTGACGCTCGGCCCCGACATCGGCCAGACCTCATTGCGCTCCGACGGCAAAACCGGCATCGGCCTCGGCATCATCCGCCAGGCGGAATCGAACACGCTCGATATATCGACCGGCGTCAGGGCCGCCGTGGAGAAGCTCCAGGCAAACCTTCCGCAAGGCATGTCGATCAAGGTCACCAGCGACGATGCCGTCTTCGTCAACGGCGCTGTGCACGAGGTTGAGATCGCGCTCGCGCTTTCCGTCTCGATCGTGCTGATCGTCATCTACGCCTTCCTGCTCGACTGGCGCGCGACGCTGATCCCGGGCCTGTCGATGCCGGTCGCCATGATCGGCACCATCGCCGCGATCTACCTCGCCGGCTTTTCCATCAACATCCTGACGCTGCTGGCGCTGGTTCTGGCGACGGGCCTCGTCGTCGACGACGCCATCGTCGTGCTCGAAAATATCGTGCGCCGCCGCAACGAGGGCATGGGGCCGCGAGCGGCCGCCGTGCTCGGCACCCAGGAAGTCTTCTTCGCCGTCGTTGCCACGACGCTGACCCTGGTCGCCGTCTTCGTGCCGATCTCCTTCCTGCCGGGACAGACCGGCGGGCTCTTTCGCGAGTTCGGCTTCGTGCTGGCGATGTCGGTACTGCTCTCCTGCGTCGTGGCGCTGACGCTCTGCCCGATGCTCGCCTCGCGCATGCTGACCAGCGCCTCTCTTCACCACGAAGGTGGCAGCGGCGTGGGCGCTCGCATCGGCGGCGCATTGCATCGGCTCTACAAGCGCTGCCTGCATGCCTGCCTCGGCGCCCCCTGGATCGTAGTGCTCGTCGCTATGCTCTTCGCTGGCACCGCCTTCACTTTGTTCGGCACGATACGTCAGGAGCTGACGCCGACCGAAGACCGCGCCGTCGTTTTGCTGCGCATCAACGCGCCGCAAGGAGTCAGCCTCGACTACACGACCGAGCAGATGCGCAAGATCGAGCGGCTGATCCAGCCTTTGCGCGATTCCGGCGAGATCCGCAGCACCTTCGCGAATGCCGGCAACAACGGCGCCTACAATAGCGGCTTCATGGTGATGACGCTGGCGCCGTGGGCCGAGCGGACGCGCAGCCAGCAGGAGATCATGGCCGAGATCAGCCGCCTGACAAAGCAGGTGCCAAGCGTCCGCGTTTTCCCGGTTCAGCCCAACAGCCTTCGCATCCGCGGCGCGGGCAGCGGCCTGCAATTCGCCCTGGTCGGCAACGACCGCAAGGCGCTAAGCGCGGCGGCGGTGCAGATCGTCGAGGAAATGCGGCAGGATCCGCGCTTCCAATCACCGCGACTTTCCGTCGACCTTACGCAGCCGCAGCTTGCCGTTGCCATCGACCGCGAGCGCGCCTCCGACCTCGGCATCGACATCACCGGGCTTGCGGACACGCTGCAGGCGATGCTCGACGGCAACGATGTCGTCGACGTCTACATCGCCGACCGCAGCTATGGCGTGAAGCTGGTCTCGACCACCAATCCGATCAACGATCCGACGGATCTGGAAAACATCTTCCTGAAAACGTCGGACGGCCGCTTCGTGCCGATGTCGACCATCGCCACGCTGACCGAGCGCGCCGTGCCGCCGTCCCTGACTCGCGAGCAGCAGCAGCCGTCGGTGGCGATCACCGCCAGTCTCGGCGGCAGCTTCGCGCTCGGCGATGCGCTGACCCGCGCCGAGGAGATCGCAACACCGCTGCTGCCGTTGGACGCGCGGATCGTGCCGCTGGCCGAGGCGGCGACACTCGGCGAGAGCAACAGCGCCATGGCGACCATCTTCGGTTTCGCGCTGGTCATCATTCTTCTGGTGCTGGCGGCCCAGTTCGAGAGCTTCGTCAGCGCCGTCATCATCATGGCGACAGTGCCGCTCGGGCTCGCCTGCGCCATCTTCGCGCTGCTTTTGTCGGGCACCAGTCTCAATGCCTACAGCCAGATCGGCCTGGTCCTGCTGGTCGGCGTCATGGCCAAGAACGGCATCCTCATCGTCGAGTTTGCCAACCAGCTGCGCGACCGCGGGCTTGGCGTGCGCGAGGCGATCGAAGAGGCTGCCACCATTCGCCTTCGCCCGGTGATGATGACGATGATCTGCACCGTGCTCGGCGGCGTGCCGCTGGTGCTGGCTTCGGGCGCAGGCGCCGAGGCGCGCGTGGCGCTCGGTTGGGTGATCGTCGGCGGCCTTGGCCTGGCGACCGTCTCCACGCTCTTCCTGACCCCTGTCGCCTATCTCTTGCTTGGCCGCTTCGTCACGCCCAAGGCGCATGAGGAAGCCCGCGTGAAGCGCGAACTCGAGCAAGCCGCCTATGCCAATGTCGAGCCGGCGGAATAGTGCGCAGGCACGAGCCAGGCAGCTCAGCTACTTGCCGGTGAAATCGGGCAGCCGAATGTATGGATTGCGCTGATCGTAGGGATATCTTGGCTCGCCTTTGCCAGACGAAACGGCTCCCGCTATGAGCACTCCTTTCGGCCCAAATTGATAATCGATGCCGGCACAAAGATGCGCGAGCGTTTCATAGTCGAAGTTGCGCAATTCGCTGCCGGCTGCGAATGCAGCCGCTTTCATCGCATCCGACGAAAGCGAGCCGAGCATGCTATTGCGATAGGCCCTGACCTTGGCCTTGCTGAGCCGCGATGACTGGCATTCAGAGCCGACGACGCGCGCCAGCATGATATTTCTAATTGCGGTCGATGCTGGATCATTCAAAGAGGCCGAATATTTATTGAGAAAATAGTTCGTACCCGGATCATTGGTCATCGACTTGCGCCAAATGGGCGGGAACTTGTCGGCGGCCTCGGCACTAAATGTACCTGCCATTGACACCAGGACGAATCCGACAAACCACCGTAGCCTCATAGACGCGACCTCGAGTTATTTTGATCAGGGCTTAACAAACACCTTGCCGTTCGGCTTGGCCAGCTCGTCCGACAGCCTGGCCATCGCCTCGTCCAGCGGCACCACCGCTGTCACATCCGTCGACCAGCGCCCGTCGGAAAATCTCTTCTGTGCCTCCAGCACCGCCGGGCCGAGCCGGTCGCGGAACTGCCGCATCCATTCGGCCAGCCAGAAGCCTTCGATGCGCTTGTGCTGGAAGATCAGTTGGCCGGGCTCGCGGATGACAGTCGCCTCGGCGTCGAGCCTCCCATAGAC
>NZ_RZSR01000621.1:0-3637 GCF_004023265.1 Mesorhizobium sp. M1A.F.Ca.IN.020.06.1.1 | reverse complement strand
TCCCGGGGGCGACCCGCATCGTCTATGGCGGCAATGGCCACCTGATGATGGCCGAACAGGCCGAGCATATCGAACTCAGCGGGCTGGTGCTGGACGGCAGCAACCGCTGGCTGGCCGACTATACGCAAGGGCTGCTCGATCTGCGCCGCGTCGCGCATCTCGCCATCGACAATTGCCAGGTCACAGGCAGCGGCAAGAACGGGCTGGCGCTGGAACATGTTTCAGGCCGCATCGGGCGCTGCGATGTTTCGGGCGCGGCAGACGCCGGCATCTATTCGGTCGAGGCCGGCGGGCTGGAGATCTCGGGCAATACCGTCTCGGATTGCGCCAATGGCGGCATTCTCGTGCATCGCTGGCAGCAGGCGGAAGACGGCACCATCGTCAGCGGCAACCGCGTGCAGCGCATCGGCGCGAGGAGCGGCGGCACCGGCCAGAACGGCAACGGTATCAACGCCTTCCGCGCCGGCAATGTCATTATCTCCGCCAACGTCGTGTCGGACTGCGCCTTCTCGGCGATCCGCGCCAACAGCTCCAGCAATCTGCAGATCACCGGCAACACCTGCTCGCGCTCGGGCGAGACGGGGATTTATTCGGAATTCTCCTTCGAGGGTGCGATCCTCAGCAACAATCTGGTCGACGGTGCCGCCAACGGCATCTCGATCGTAAACTTCAACGAAGGCGGCCGCATGGCCGTGTGCTCGAACAATATCGTGCGCAACCTCTCGACCGTCGGCCCCTACACCGCCGACCCGCCGGGCTTCGGCGTCGGCATCAGCGCCGAGGCCGAAACCTCCGTCTGCGGCAATGTCGTGGAGAACGCGCCCCTCTACGGCATGCAGCTCGGCTGGGGTCCTTATCTGCGCAATGTGGTTGCAACGGGCAACATCATCCGCAAGTCCGGCACGGGCATCGTCGTCAGCGTCGTCGAGGGTTCCGGCAGCGCGGTCATTTCGGACAATATCATCGACGCCGCGCAGAACGGCGCCATCATCGGCCAGCGCTGGGCCAATCCGGTGACGGGCGATCTGGCAAGATCAACCTTTACCGGCTACGCGCATCTGACCGTCGAGCGGAACAAGGTCAGTTAGGCCAGCGCCGCCGTCGGCCGCAGCAAGCCCACCTTGGCGCCGATACGGCTTTCGACCGGCGGATGGGCGAGTTCGGCAAGCTTTGCCGCGAGCGCTTCGTCGCTGCGCAGCAGCTTGGCCAGCACGGCGGCGATCATCACCTCGGAGGCGCGGCTGGCGCCGTCATCACATTTCAAGGCGATGCCGAGACCGAGCTCGGGCAAGGCCGCGCAATAGACGCCCTCGGCGCCGGTCTTGACGAAGATGCGGCCGGGCGCGGCCCGCATCAGCGCGAGGTCCGCCTTACCGGTGCCGGCCACCAGGAACGGTTCGGCCATGCAGGCCGAGAGCAGGCGCTTCGCCGCCTTGGCGCGTTCGGGCGCAAAGCCCCTGCCCGTCGCCATACGCGCAAAGCCCAGCGCAAAGCTCTTCAGCGGCACGGCATAGGTCGGGATCGAGCAGCCGTCGGTGCCGCAATGGTCGACATCATGCGCGGCGCCGGTCACCGATTGCATCGCGTCGCGCACCATCTCCTGCAGCGCATGGCCGGCCTTGACGTAGCCGCCATGGGCAATGCCGGAATGCACGCAGGTACAGAGGAAACCGGCATGCTTGCCGGAGCAATTGTTGTGGAGCGGGTTGGGCGCGCTGCCGGCGCGGGCCAGCGCGATCGTCGCAACGTGGCTCGACGGCCAGTGCGCGCCGCATTCGAGCGCCGTCTTATCGAGACCGGCCTTGGCGAGCATTGCTTGCGCCAGTTCGACATGCGCCGGCTCGCCTGAATGCGAGGCGCAGGCCAGCGCCAATTCGCGATCGCCGAAGCCGTAGGCGTCGGCAGCACCGGATTCGAGCAGCGGCAGCGCCTGGATCGCCTTCACCGCCGAGCGTGGAAACACCGGTCGCGCCGTATCGCCGATCTCCCAGACAGGCTTGCCGTCGGCGTCGAAGACAGAAACCGCGCCGCGATGAGCGCTTTCGACCACCGCGCCCCGCGCGACTTCGACCAGAACCGGATTTGCCATGCTGCCTCCCGCACGCGCGCGCCGGGCGCCGCTTCAATGCGGGCCGCTTCTACCTGATCCGATCGAGGATGGAAACGTAGTTGGCCACCGCAGCACCGCCCATGTTGAAGATGCCGCCGAGTTTTGCCCCAGGCACCTGAATGCCGCCGGCCTCGCCGGTCAGCTGCATGGCGGTGAGCACATGCATGGAGACGCCGGTGGCTCCGATCGGATGGCCCTTGGCCTTCAGCCCGCCGGACGGGTTGACCGGCAGCCGGCCGTCCTTGGCCGTGACGCCCTCCAGGGCGAGCTTCGCGCCCTCGCCGGGCTCCGCCAGGCCCATCGCCTCGTATTCGATAAGCTCGGCGATGGTGAAGCAGTCATGCGTCTCGACGAAGGAGAGGTCGTCGAGCGTGACGCCGGCCTTCTTCAGCGCCTGGCCCCAAGCCCGCTCGCAGCCCTCGAAGGAAAGGATGTCGCGCTTCGACATCGGCAGGAAATCCTGGACGTGCTCATTGGCGCGAAAGGTCACGGCGCGGCGCATCTTCAGCGCCGTCGCGGTGTCGGTGAGCACGAGCGCGGCGGCGCCATCCGAGACCAGCGAGCAGTCGGTGCGCTTCAGCGGACCGGCGACGAAGGGATTCTTCTCACTTTCCTGACGGCAGAACTCGTAGCCGAAATCCTTGCGCATTTGGGCATAGGGATTGTCGACGCCGTTTTTGTGGTTCTTGGCGGCAATCATGGCGAGCGCATCCGACTGGTCGCCATAGCGCTGAAAATAGGCCTGCGCGATCTTGCCGAAGACGCCGGCAAAGCCGGCCGGCGTTTCGCCATCCTCGGGCAGGTAGGAGGCTTTCAGCAGGTTCTTGCCGATCTCGGGCCCAGGTGTGGTGGTCATCTGCTCGGCGCCGACCACCAACACGACGCGGGCGGCGTTGGAATCGATGGCGCGGACGCCTTGTCTCACGGCAGCCGAACCGGTGGCGCAGGCATTCTCCACGCGCGTCGCCGGCTTGAAGCGCAGCCGGTCGTCGGCCTGCAGCACCAGGCTCGCGGTGAAATCCTGCGGTGAGAAGCCGGCGTTGAAATGGCCGAGCACGATCTCGTCGACATCGTCAGGGCCGATGCCGGCATGATCGAGCGCGTCCACGGCGACCTTGGTGATCAAGCCCTCCAGCGTCTCGCCTTCGAGCTTGCCGAAACGCGAATGCGCCCAGCCGACGATGCATGCGGTCATGACAGCCTCCATCTGCCGCGCAGCCTAGCACGTCCGGTCGCGGCATGACATTCAATATTGTTCAATAGTGAACCGTTTTCCAGCCGAAGGGATTTGGCCAGAGCGATACGATCGATTGATCCGATGCCGATTTTTTATTGATTGATGCGTCAATAAAAAATAATCTCGCTTCGAACCGGACCCCTCGCATGCCGAAAATCGGAATGGAACCGCTGCGCCGTAAGGCGCTGATCGACGCGACGATCTCGGCAATCGGCGAGCGCGGTTCGCTGGACGTGACCATGTCGGAGATCGCCGGCCGCGCCGGCGTGTCGTCGGCGCTCGCCCATCAC
>NZ_RZSR01000620.1:0-3643 GCF_004023265.1 Mesorhizobium sp. M1A.F.Ca.IN.020.06.1.1 | reverse complement strand
GCGCCGTCCCGTTCTTCAACCTGTTGTTGCTCGCCTATCTGCTGCCGGCGGTCGCAGCAGGAGCATTGGCGCTTTATGTCCGCGAGAGGCGCCCGAGATGGTATGCCGCGATGCTGGCGCTGGTCGCTTCGCTGCTCGCCTTCGCCTACGCCACGCTGTCGGTCCGGCGCCTGTTCAAGGGCGAGTTTATCGGCCTGTGGAGCGGCCTCGGCCAGCTTGAGACCTATACCTATTCGGCGCTCTGGCTGGTCATCGGCGTGGCGCTGCTGACCGCCGGCGTCTGGCTGAGGTCGCAGGTGCTGCGCATTGCCTCGGCCGTGCTCATAGCGGTCGCCGTGCTGAAGGTCTTCCTCTTCGACATGTCGGAGCTGGAAGGCGTGCTGCGCGCACTCTCCTTCATCGGTCTGGGCGCCGTGCTGATCGGCATCGGACTTTTCTATCAGCGTCTGCTGACAAGGGCGGCGAGGTTAGGAGCCGAATAAAGGTCAGGCCAGATCGGTCTGCGAGAAGTCGTTGCCTTTGTAGAGCAGAGGTACGCGATAGGCTTTGGCGCATGCGTAGCTGAAGCAGTCGCCGAAATTCAGTTTGGCTGGGTGGCCCACATATCGACCATAATCTTGCGCGGCCCTTACAGCGAGTTCTCGGATCCGCGTGTCCAGCGGGACCTCAACGGCCTTGAGTTCGGCCAGGAAACCCAAGACGATGATTTGACATCGTTCGATCAGGACGGGTGGCGTCGGAAGCTGGTCGCCGTTTTCCGCTACGGATTTCCTGCGAGCTATCCCAACAATCGCCTCGAATGCGGAACTCGGCGAGAAATAAAGCTTCTCGGCGGCTTCCATTTTCCTAAGAAGGCGGTTCGCATCCGGCTCTTCCGATATGATAGCGATGATAGCGGAAGCATCGAGAAACATCAGAGGTCATCCCATCCTTCGTCCATGAATTTCTTCATGTCGAAGTCCAGGTCGTCCGGACCGAGCGCCCTCGCTGCGTCCTGATACTTTCTAATGCGCTCGCTTAGTGGGAGGACGGCATGTGCCCGTTCGAGCTCACGCTTGAGCGCGATCCGCACGGCTTCAGTCTTCGTGGGCGCCTTGATCGCGGACTGCAGCTGACGAGCCAGCGCGTCAACCTCGTCATCGCGGATATACAAAGACATTGTCGAATTCCTCCGGCGTATATTCTAAGATGAATATGCAAGATATTCAATGACGAATATACAATGGCCAGAACCGGTATTCAACCTTGGTTCCGGTTCCGCTCGCGCCGGGAATAAACCGGCATCCGCCGGCGTTATCCAGGTGCTTGGGTACCGGAGCGGGTGGTCCGCTTCGTGCTGGCTGCTTGCGCCGCGCCGGGAAGGCGCGTTCAATCGAATGGAAGACGACCACGAAACAAGCGGTCATGGACGACAAGAAGGCAGCGATCCTGAGCGAGATACCGCGTCTGCGCCGCTACGCGCGCTCGTTGCTGCGCGACCGCGATTCCGCCGACGATCTCGTCCAGGACTGCCTCGAGCGGGCGCTTGTGCGGCTCGACAACTGGCAAACTGGAGAAAGCCCCAGGAGGTGGCTGTTTACGATCATGCATCATCTGTTCATCGACCAGATGCGCAAGGTTAACCGGCGAGGCGAGGCGGCAATGTTGCCTCTGGAAGCCGGCGAAGCCCAGGCCGCGCCCGCCGATCAGGTCGAAAGCATAGCCTCGCGCGAGATCATGGATGCCCTGCAGGCGATCGGCCCCGATCGCCGTGCGGCATTGGTCATGGTCGCTATCGAAGGCTTTTCCTATGCCGAGGCCGCCAACATCCTGGGCGTGCCGGCCGGCACGCTGATGTCGCGCATCGCGCGCGGCCGCGAGGAACTGCGCGGCCTGCTGGACGACTCCTCGCGCCGCCGCTCGATAAGGATCGTCGAGCGATGACCCGGCGCGATTTCACCGAACGCGATATCCACATGGCCCTCGATGGCGAGCTGCCGGGCGAGGAGCGCATGGCCTATGACGCCTGGCTCGAAGCCAATCCCGAAATGAAGGCGAAGAGCGCCCGTTACATAGCCGACCGTGCGGCGCTCCGCGCCGCCCTGGCCGGCGTGATGGACGAACCGGTGCC
The DNA here is from genome assembly GCF_004023265.1 of Mesorhizobium sp. M1A.F.Ca.IN.020.06.1.1. Taxonomy (NCBI): domain Bacteria; kingdom Pseudomonadati; phylum Pseudomonadota; class Alphaproteobacteria; order Hyphomicrobiales; family Phyllobacteriaceae; genus Mesorhizobium; species Mesorhizobium sp. M1A.F.Ca.IN.020.06.1.1. The sequence continues at coordinate 1,533 of NZ_RZSR01000620.1, read as the reverse complement.
GGCAAGGCTACGGCACGCGGTGCTTGGCGAAGCGCCGGCGCGGACGCCTGCCTGGCGCTCGCGCTGGTGGCTTTCGGCGGCGGCGGCAGCCGTGCTGATGGTCGGCGGGTTCGGTGGCTATCTCGCCGGCATCGACGGCATTGGCCGCAGCGGTGAGAGCGACGACCAACTTGCGGAGCAGGCGATTTCCGCCCATCTCATCTACGCCGCCGAGAAGCGTCACGCGGTTGAGGTGCCGGCAAGCGACAAGGACCATCTGCAGACCTGGCTGTCCAACCGGGTAGGGCTGAAGCTGGTGGCGCCCGATCTCGCGGCCGAGGGCTTCGCACTCGTCGGCGGCCGGCTGTTGCCGGCGGGCGAGCGTGGCAAGGCCGCGATGTTGCTTTACGAGGACGCCAAGGGCGAGCGCATCTCGCTCTTCGTCACCGCCGAATCATCGCAGACCACCAAGGGAACCTATACGGCCGAGGCTGACGGTCCGGAAGCGGTGTATTGGCTGGACAAGGGCTATGGCTGCGCCGTCGTCGGCACATTGCCGCCGGAGCGTCTGTCGGAGGTCGCCAAGAGCGCCTATGGCCAGCTTCTGGCCGGTATTTCGAGCTGAGGAGGCGGCTGTTTTCAACGGCCTACGCTGTTTCGAATTAGTGGTTCAGTTCAAAGCCGTGGTGCTTTTCTGCCGCCGCGGAACCTGTCACAATTCGGCCCTAATCAAGGAGCGATAGCGCTTGATGAAGACCGGCGCTTCGGCCGGGGTGCTGCTTTTGACCGGGGCCGTTTCCTTTAATCCAATCGAGGTTCTCCCAAACCCCGCATGCCTGCCGAGATCCGCAAGGCCCGCGCGTCGGACGTCGATGACCTCGCCGCCATCGAGAAGGCTGTTTTCTCAAGCGATCGCCTGTCGCGCCGCTCTTTTCGCCAGTTGATCGAGCGTGAGACCGCCGAGATGCTGGTGGCCGAGAATGACGGCCATGTCGCCGGCTACGCGGTGGTCTTGTTTCGCAAGGGCAGCGGCGTGGCCCGGCTCTATTCCATCGCCGTCGGTCCGTTCTTCGGCAATCTCGGCATCGGCCGCCAACTGCTGGCCGCGGCCGAAGAGGCGGCTTATGAACACGATCGCATGATGCTGCGGCTCGAGGTTCGCGAGGACAATCAGCGCGCCATCGGCATCTACGAGCAGGCAGGCTACCGAAAAATCGGCCGCGAGCCCGACTATTACGAGGACGGCGCCACCGCGCTGCGTTACGAAAAGACGCTGCGCGGCGATGTCCCGACCAGCACCGGGGTGCCGTTTTACCAGCAGACCTGCGAGTTCACCTGCGGTCCGTGCTGCCTGATGATGGCAATGGCCAATTTCGATTCCGGCTTCGTGCCCGATCCGGTCATGGAAATACGCCTGTGGCGCGAGGCGACCACGGTATTCATGATGTCGGGGCCGGGCGGCTGCGAGCCTTTCGGCCTGGCGGTTGCCGGCTATGAAAGCGGGCTTGCCGCCGAGATCTTCGTATCCTTTCACGGCGCGCTGTTCCTGCAGTC
>NZ_RZSR01000619.1:0-3644 GCF_004023265.1 Mesorhizobium sp. M1A.F.Ca.IN.020.06.1.1 | reverse complement strand
GCCTACGACAGCGATCTGGAATTCGTGGCGAAAACCATGCGAGAGGTCGTGGACGAGCAGATCGGCGACATCATGAGCCAGAAGGTGAAGGTCTATAAGGACATCCTGTCGAAAACGCCGGTGGACGAGTTGCAAGTGAAGGAGCATCCGGTGGTGCATTTTCGCGTCAGTGAAAATACCTGGCTCGAAGCCATCGTGCGCTACCTCGTGCCGCCGAAGGAAGCTGGGCGCACCAAGACACGCTTGATCAAGGAAATGCTGGCGCGAATGAATGCAGAACCCGATCGCGTGCTGTTTCCGAAGAGCAATTTGCGGTGAACTTCCCGGCAGCTTGGTAGAGCGAGGTCGTTCGTATCCGTCCATGGCTTGTCAGTTCATTGGCCAGACGATCGCCAGCATCGGCACGGCAACAATGACGACAAGAAACGACAGCGGCAGCCCCAGACGCGGATAGTCGCTGAAACGATAGCCTCCCGGCCCCATGACAAGGGTGTTGCATTGGTGCCCGATCGGCGTGAGGAAGTCGCAGCCGGCGCCGATGGCGACAGCCATCAGAAATGCTTCCGGCCTGTAGCCCAGATCGGCGGCGAATTCCGACGCGACGGGCGCCATGACAAGCACGGTGGCGGCATTGTTGAGGAATGGCGTCACGGCCATGGCGGCAACGAGGATGAGCATCAGTGCGCCGGGCGCCGGAAGAATGGTCCCGAACCTGGCAAGCTCTGCGGCGACCAGCGCGGTCGCCCCCGTAGTGCGCAGCGAATCGCTCACCGGGATGAGAACGGCGAGCATCACCAGGATTGGGCCATCCAGCGACTGGTAGACGTCGCGGAGCGGGATGACCTTGAACAGCACGATCCCGACCGCGGCCGCAAAGAAAGCGACGGGAACAGGGAGCAGACCCACGGCAGTCGTGAGCATGGCAAGGGCGAGGATTACCACGGGCACGATACCCTTGCGCACGCTGCCAAGAAGGATAGGCCTTTCCGCCAGCGGCAGGCAGCCTAGTCCGCGCAGTGTCTCGGGCATTGTGGTTGCATTGCCCTGCAACACGACGACGTCGCCGAGCCTTAGCTCGACCTTGGCGAGCCTGCGATCGAGGCGCTGGCCGCGACGGCTGACAGCCAGGAGGTTGACGTTGAAGCGATCGTAGAGGGCAAGTCGCTGGGCCGTCCAGCCGATCAAAGGCGAGCTTTCGCCAATGACGGCCTCGATAGCGACCATCTCGCTGGTGGTGACCTCTTCATTCACCCGATCGCCCGTGACGCTGAGCTTGCCTTGCGAGACAAGGCGATCCAGCGCCGCCGGGTCGCCTTCGAGCAACAGGATGTCGTTCACCTTCAGGACAGCATCGGGCAGCGGCGTCATCCGCATCGTCCGATTGCGCAGGATCGAGGTCACGACGGCATCGCCGCCGGCAAGCTTTATGACGTCGGCGACGGTTTTCCCAAGCACGGTGGAATCGCCGACAACGCGCGCCTCTGTGAGGTAGTCCTTGATGTCGAGGGCTTCATTCAGCGCCCCGCCGAGCTTTTCGCGCACCGGCAACAGCCAATAGAAAGACATTAGGAAGATCATGCCGGCGGCGGCGACAGCCGCTCCGACGGGCGCGAAGTCGAACATTGTAAACGCCGTTCCGGTCAACTGCTCTCGCACCCGGGAAACAACGATATTCGGGGAAGTGCCCACCTGCGTCATGAGACCGCCGAGCAATGACCCGAACGCCATTGGCATCAGAAATATCGATGGCGAGGTGCCGGACCGGCGGGCGAACTGAAAGGCGATCGGGATCATGATCGCCAGCGCGCCGATATTCTTGACGAAGGCAGAAAGGCACGTCACCACGATCACCAGCAGCGCCAGTTGCGAGCGAACTCCCGACAATTTCGGAGCAAAGCGCGCGATGGCGAGTTCCATGATGCCCGATCGCGCTATGCCTGCGCTCACCAGCAGAGCACTGCCGACAATGATCACGATATCGTCGCTAAACCCGCTGAAGGCTTTGTCGAACGGCACAATCCCAACGGCGAGGGCGAGCAGCAGCGCCGCGGCAGCGACGAGATCATAGCGATAGCGACCCCATACGAACGCTGCCATCATCACGAAGGTGACGGCAAACGACAGGATTTGCGGCATGGTCATGTCTTCGGCTGCTCCGCAAGCGGCTGATCAGAACGCCCAGACTGCTCCTTTGTTGCTTTGGCCCGACGGTCTTGGGCTGCTGGCGGAGCTGAAGGCCATCGCGCATGAGCGCGGTCCCCTCGCCCGGCTCAGCCCTCGCGCGCGGGCGAAATTGCCCTATCGCTTGCTGAAGAAGCCGGACAGAATGTTCGGGCCGGCTTCGCCAGGCCGCAGCCTGATGCCGTCCTCGAAGCAGTTCAGCGTCACGCATTCGAACCCGCTGTGGGCGAGCAACGCCACCAGCGAGTCGCGGTCGAAGTGGTGCAAATGCTCGTTGGGGAGACGCATACGCCAGGTTCGGAACCAGGCGTCGCCGTCGGCGCCGAGCTCGCGCCAGCGGCAGTACGGGACGGCGACGACGAGGTGCCGGGTCTGCAGGCGGCCGAGGAAACCCAGATCCGGGATGTGTTCGAGCACGTCGAACATGGCGACCAGATCCCACGTGCTGGCCAGCGCCTCCTCCCAACCGACAAAGCGGACGCCCGCGGGCAGCGGGAACTCGGCGATGTCGTAGCCGGCGCAATCGGCGACCCCGGTTATCTTCGCGGCTTCGATGAAGGTGCCGGTGCCGTACCCAATCTCCAGCACCGAGCGGGGGATCGCGCCGGTCAATCCCAGCACCCAGCCAAGCCGCTGATATCCGAGCTTGATGGTCCGGTCGCTCAGGTCCTCGTAATAGGAAATATATTGCTTGTCGTATTTGATCGGCGTGAAGTCGATCTGGTGGATCACGCCAAATCGGTCCACCTCGTAATTGTCCAACATCAGCGTGCTGCCCTCCGGTTCCCATTCCTTATACGGCGGCGCTAAACGCAGCGTAACTGGCGGGGCCGGCGACGCAGCCAAGCAAGGCGACAGATGAGCGACAGGTAGCCCCACTCGCCATTCCGCTTCGCTCCGCTTTCTGTTTCAATATCTCCTCATTCGCTCGGGAGAATCTCCATCTCAACCGGTCCCTTCGCCCCCCTGCGCCAACGTTTCCTCACCCGCTGCGCGGCTCAGCTCGCGGAGCTGCAGGCGGCGCGCGAGGCGCTGCCCGGCTCCGACCTGACCAAGCTCGCGCATTCGCTCGCCGGCGCGGCCGGCACTTTCGGCTTTGCGGAGATCAGCGTGCGGGCCTCAGAGCTGGAGACGCTGCTCATCGAGCAGGCGGAAAGCGGCGATGTCCGCGCGGCGCTCGATGCCTTAATCGCGGAGATCCAGCGGACGCTGGCCTGACGGCACCCGCCGGGCTCACTTCTTGGCGGCGCCGAGGCCGGTCCTGGTCATCTCGCCCCAGCCCTGGTTGCCGCGCAAGAATTGCCACCAGCCTTTCACGCGCCAGAAATTGTTGAGCTGGCGGTAGCCGAAATTCTCGACCACGGCGGCCGCCGTCAGAACGGCGAGATCCCTGGCGCGCGGAAAGCGCTGCAGCTCGGCCTCTTCCAGGATGAGCGAGCAGACGCTGACGCAGACGCCATAGG
>NZ_RZSR01000618.1:0-3598 GCF_004023265.1 Mesorhizobium sp. M1A.F.Ca.IN.020.06.1.1 | reverse complement strand
GTCGTCCATGAGGTTGAGGAGCGCCTGGCCAAGTTCGAGTTTCCGCTCGGCTATCATGCCCAGCTGCTGGGCGAGGCGGCGGAACGCAGGGCTGCGCAAAGCAGGCTCGTCTATGCCTCTGTCGTCGCCGCGGTCGTAATCTTCATGCTGCTGCAGGCCTCCTTGAGAAGCTGGAGGCTCGCTGCCCTGGTTTTCCTGTCACTGCCGGCCGCTATGGTCGGCGGGGTCATCGCCGCGTATCTGGGCGACGGCATCATCTCGCTAGGCGGCCTCGTGGGGTTCCTGACGGTGTTGGGCATCGCGGCCCGCAACGGGGTGCTTCTGATCCACCATTTCCTGCATCTGGAGCGCGAGGAGGGCGAGCCCTTCGGACCGGAACTTGTCCTGCGCGGCGCGCGTGAACGCCTTTCGCCCATTCTCATGACGACGCTGGCGACCGGTCTTGCGCTCGTCCCCCTGGTTGTCACCGGCAACATTCCCGGGCAGGAAATCGAACATACGATGGCCATCATCATTCTGGGCGGGCTGATCACGTCAACGCTTCTGAACCTCTTCGTCGTGCCTGCCATCTATCTCAGACTCGGTTCGCTGCAGGCGCGATCGCCGGCGCGGGCCACAGGTCTCGGCCTGGAACCATCTCCCCTTTGATGCAAAGCCCGAGATCTAGACCAGAACGTTCGTGACTCTACCGCATCCAATCCACCGGCTATACCGTTGGCGATCTCGATCGCGCAGCGAAACAGCATGACAACTTACAAAACTCGGAGGACTTGGAGCAGCAAGGAACGCGTCCGTGATTTCGTCTTCACAAAGCGGGCAGGCCAACAGGGCTGGGCCTAGCCGGCGGGCCTAGGAAACGAAATACGGCACCGGCTATACGCTCCTGCCGCTATGATGGGGCACGCATCCATAAGTGAAGCAACGTCGCTAATTCCCGCGCGGTCTGGGTTTTGGTCCTGGAAGGCTTTCGCACGGATTTGCGGCCAATCTGGCGATTCGCGGATCTCTTAGCCAGAGAGTCTTCTTTCTTCTTTCCAGAATCTCGTTGCGGCCCCCATCAACGGCCGATTGGCCTTTCGCGGCAAGGGCATAGTCGGCTCGGTTCGTTCGATAGTCTTCCTTTTGGATGGACATCTTTTTCCTCCCGGTCCGCGGTCTTCCCTCCACTAGCCTGGACGGGAGAACACTAGCTGCCGATGCATCGCAGGAGTCTACAAATTGAGGATTGTATTAAAATGATACACTCCACCCGTTCGTCTCACGGGCGCCGCTCAGCATTACCCTGAACCGGCCCGTATGCCGCGCCTATTCGTCGCTATCCTCTCGTCGCTTTCGGAATGCTGTTCCGGACCGCATCGTCCGCTTGCGCTTCAACGTGCGCTTGGCAGCCTTGGTCATAGCCTTGGAAAGTCTTGTGCAGTTGCCAGGGCGGCAACAAGGCCGGGTTGTCCGTGCAAGGTGGTCTCGCCACAGCACCCGGCTCCCAGGCGGGCAAGGAGGGCGACTTATGCTATACGTTGCGTTCTTGGTCGGATACGAGCCGATGGATCAGGAAAGACTTCTGGCCGCAGTCCTCCTAGCTGATGTCGTGGGCAGCACGCCGCTCTATGAGCGCATCGGCGACGATGCAGCTCTGCAGCAGATCTCGGATTGCCTCGACGCGATACGCGAGATCGTCGCCCGGCACGGCGGTGACTTCATTTACTCGAAGGGCGATGACGTGCTCAGCCTGTTCGACAGTTCGGAGGCGGCGCTGAGGGCCGTCTTCCAAATCAGCAGCGAACTGACGAAAGGGCCGTTGCACGCCCGGATCGGATTGCATTTCGGGGCGGTCATTCGCGCGCGGGGCGCGGTATTCGGAGACGTTATCAATGTCACCGCAAGGTTGTCCACCACGGCCAACCCCGGGGAGGTGCTGATCAGCCAGAGCTTCTTCGAAGCCCTTTGCGCGGATAGCCGCAGTGCCCTGCGGCTCCTCGACAAAATGGCTTTCAAGGGAAAGCAAGAACTCTTCGATGTCTATACCCTGGGGAGCGAGGATCGGGCCCTCAGTACGCAAATCGTCAGCCGGGGCACGGTTATCGAGAGACGCTCCGCCCCGCCGCGGCAGATCAATCTGGTCATCCGCTATGGAGATCAGTTGCGATCCTGCCGAAACAACGAATTGGTGACGATCGGCCGATCCCCGGAATGCAACATCGTCATCCAGCGGCCCTGGGTCTCAAGGCACCACGCGACCTTCACCATTTCGAATGGCAAGGCCCTGCTTATCGAGCGAAGCTCGTCGGGTACATTTGTGTCGATGGGACCCGACCATGAGGTATTCGTGCGCCGCGAAGATATTCTTCTCTTCGGCTCCGGCGTCATCTCGCCTGGACGGAGATCGTCCCTCGACGACGCCGAAATCCTTTACTACGAAATTTTCTCAGACTGACCCGGCCCGGCTTGACCGTTGCCGCATGCTGCCGGATCCAGCGCCGCGCGCTTGCAGAATCGGAAGTTTATTCAGTAAAATTCAATGGCGATTGGCTCCCCGGGCCGGATTCGAACCAGCGACCAACCGGTTAACAGCCGGTTGCTCTACCACTGAGCTACCGGGGAACGGAGGCTCTGACGTGAGTGGCGCAGCCTATAGCAAACACCTTTCGGCTTTGCAAAGCAGCAATTCGCAATTTTTCTGCAGTTTTTCGTGCGGCGATTTGTGGCATCGTCTCGGCGTGCCCACATATGAGCGGCTTGACACCGGCATGGAACAATGCGGCTGCACGTCCTTTGGTATTTATGACATCGGCCGCGCAGGTGGGATCTGGCTTTGAATGACGGCAACTGACGACGATAACCCACCGGCGCGCAAGATCACGGTCTTCGGCCGCGACTTCTCCATGCCGCGCTCGCGGGGATTGCGGATCGCGATCGGCGTGCTGCTCACAATCGGCGGGATTCTGGGCTTTCTGCCGATTCTCGGTTTCTGGATGGTTCCGATCGGCCTGCTGGTCCTGTCCTACGAATTCGCACTGGTGCGACGTCACAGGCGGCGCTTCGTGGTCTGGTGGGAACGCCGCCGCCGGCCGGATTGAGAGCTTTGCAGATGGTCCGGCAGGTGCCGCCGACACCATCGGGATCGGCCGCAAGCAATCGGCAACCACTGCCTTCGATGAGGAATGGGAAGCATCGGGAATGACTTGCCGGTGCTTGACGACCTTTCACCGCCAACATATTGAGTTGCCCCGGAACGCCGGGAGCATGGAAGGCCTCGTGGCGGAGTGGTTACGCAGAGGACTGCAAATCCTTGCACCCCGGTTCGATTCCGGGCGAGGCCTCCAATGCCCGGGCTCCGGCGCTGTCGCGCCGGGGCGCTAGGTTCCGGTCGAATTGGCCCGCGTCATTTGCCTGGAAATCGGAACGGGCGCGGGCAGCGAATTGGGCGCGGGAAGCGGGTTGGTTGGGATATGAACGCTGATTTCTCCGAACGCCGCGTGAAGATGGTCGATGGCCAGATCCGCACCACCGATGTGACCAGCGCGCCGCTGATCGAAGCGATGCTTTCCGTGCCGCGCGAGGCTTTTGTCGGCGCCGGGCAGCGGGACCTAGCCTATAT
>NZ_RZSR01000617.1:0-3665 GCF_004023265.1 Mesorhizobium sp. M1A.F.Ca.IN.020.06.1.1 | reverse complement strand
GTGCAGTGTACGCCTGCACTCGGGAAAACGAAAAAGCGGCGCGAAAAATTCCGCGCCGCCAAAGTTTCAGCTTGGGAGGGGAAGGAGATCAGCCGCGCTTGGCGTCGATCGAATAGGCGCCGGCGCCGGAGGAGGCGAGCAGGATGAAGCCACCGGTGATGGCGAGGTTCTTGAGAAACTGGATCATCTGCATCTGGTCGGCCCAGCCGGTGTGAGCAACCAGGCCGGTAGCGATCGTGAAGATGGCGAGCAACCAGGCGGCGATCCGCGTCTGGAACCCGACAAGAATGGCAAGGCCGCCGAGCAGCTCGATGAGGCCGACCACGACGGCCGTCACGGTCGGAAGCGGCAGGCCGAGGGCGCCGAAATAGCCGGCGGTGCCGGAAATGGCGGTAAGCTTGCCGAAGCCGGAAAGCAGGAAGATGACGGCGAGCAGGATACGACCGAGCAGGATGGTGGTGGCACTGTTGGACGCGATGCTGGTACCGGCGGCGGAAGTGTTGATGGACATTGGCGAGTCTCCGAATCGTGTTGAATGCCCAGTCAGATAGACGACGAAGACTGTTCACCAAAGCCGCCGATGCGGCGACACATTGTTCACAGGCAGTATGTTTCGGTGACCGGCGGACGCGCGCGAAAATCGTGTCGGCGGATTGGGATTAACGAGTAAATTGTGCCCCCGCAAAATAGCCAAACTATCGGTTGGGGCTGCAGTCGCAGACCTCGGGGACTAGCCGAAACGCCCGATCGGGTCGTCTTCGCCCTGGAACGACGACCCCTTTGGCCTGTCCGCGCCGTGAGAACTACCCCGGATGCGTCATGTCCTCGGGCCGCACCAGCCGGTCGTAGTCGGCCTCGCTGACCAGCCCGGTGGCCAAGGCTTCCTCGCGCAGCGTGGTGCCGTTCTTGTGCGCGGTCTTGGCGATCTTGGCGGCGTTGTCGTAGCCGATGGTGGGGGCGAGCGCCGTCACCAGCATCAGCGAGCGCTCCAGCGCCGCCTTGATGTTGTCTTCCCGCGCCTCGATGCCGACGACGCAATTGTCGGTGAAGGATACGGAAGCGTCGGCAAGCAGCTGCACCGACTGCAGGAAATTATAGGCCATCAGCGGGTTGTAGACGTTGAGCTCGAAATGGCCCTGGCTGCCGGCGAAGGTTAGCGCGGCATTGTTGCCGAACACCTGCACGCAGACCTGCGTCAGCGCCTCGCACTGCGTCGGGTTGACCTTGCCCGGCATGATCGACGAGCCCGGCTCGTTCTCCGGCAGCGACAGCTCGCCGAGGCCCGAGCGCGGGCCTGAACCGAGCAGGCGGATGTCGTTGGCGATCTTGAAGAGCGCCGCCGCCGCCGCGTTGATCGCGCCATGCGAGAACACCATGGAATCGTGTGCTGCGAGCGCCTCGAACTTGTTCGGCGCCGTGACGAAGGCGATGCCGGTGATGGCGGCGATCCGGTCCGCCACCTTTTCCGCAAAGCCAACCGGCGCGTTGAGCCCGGTGCCGACCGCGGTGCCGCCCTGCGCCAGTTCCTGCAGGCCGGGCAGCGTCTGCTCGATGCGCTTGATCGATGACGCGACCTGCGCGGCATAGCCGGAGAATTCCTGGCCGAGCGTAAGGGGTGTGGCGTCCTGCGTGTGGGTGCGGCCGATCTTGATGATGTGGTTGAAGGCGCGGGCCTTGGCGTCGAGCGCTTTGTGCAGATGGTGGAGCGCTGGGATCAGGTGATGCGCGACCCGCTCGGCGCAGGCGATATGCATGGCCGTCGGATAGGTGTCGTTCGACGACTGGCTCATATTGACGTGGTCATTCGGGTGCACGGGCTTCTTGGAGCCCATCACGCCGCCGAGCATCTCGATCGCCCGGTTGGAGATCACTTCGTTGGCATTCATGTTGGACTGCGTGCCCGAGCCGGTCTGCCAGACCACGAGCGGGAAATGGTCGTTGAGCTTGCCGTCGATCACTTCCTGCGCGGCGTCCACGATTGCCTTGCCGATGGCTGGATCCAGCCGTTTCATCTCCATGTTCACTTCGGCCGCGGCGCGCTTGACGATGCCCAGTGCGCGCACGATCGAGGCCGGCTGCTTTTCCCAACCGATCTTGAAATTGCCGAGCGAACGCTGCGCCTGCGCGCCCCAGTAGCGGTCGGCCGCGACCTCGATGGGACCGAATGTATCGGTTTCGGCTCTGGTCTTCTCAGCGCTCACGGGAAATCTCCGGTCTGTCGATTTGCGCAAGGGCGTATCGCGTTGCACAAAACCCTTCAAGCGGAGATTGCGGGCGAGGAAGATGCAAATCGGTTGAAGGGGGCTGCCGATCTCCCCCCTTGTGGGCCAGATCAGCCCTCCATCGGCGGTCCAACGATGTCGATGCCGTTCTCGGCGCAGAGTCTCGTCAGCGTCGCCATCATCTCGGGCATCGGCGCCCCCGGCTGCGGCAGGTCCGGCCGTTCGGCGGGGCGGCTCGCCAGGCGCACCATCGTCTCGAAATCCGAGCCGCTCGTGACGGTGAGCGTATGCGCGCCTTGCGGAGATTCGACCCTGTATGTATGCGGCAGGCCCTTCGGCGCGATGACGGTTTCGCCCGCGGCCACGACCCGCTCATGGCCGTTGATCTGGAAACGCATTTGTCCTTCGAGGATGTGAAATACCTCGTCTTCGTTGCGGTGCATATGCAGCGGCGGGGAATCGCCATAGGGCAGGCGATGCTCGATGACGCAGATGCCGTCCTCTCCGTCGGCCGAAGAGACCTGGATGGCGACGAGCGTGTTGTTGAACCAAAGGAGTTCCTTGCCTGCGATGGTCCGGTTGATCATTGTCATGGTGTCTCTGCTTTGTGTTGGGCCGGCGAAGCGGCGTCGACGGCGAACTAACCAGCGACGCGTGGGAGATGGAAATCGAATGATCATATGGGCTGAATTAATGCGATGAATTTGAACGCGCTCGATCTCAACCTGGTGAGGGTGCTCGACGCGCTTTTGCGCGAGAAAAGCGTGACGCGCGCTGGCGAGCAGATCGGCCTCAGCCAGCCTGCGGTGAGCGCCGCGCTCAACCGCCTGCGGCATTCGCTCAACGACCAGCTCTTCGTGCGGCGCGGCAACGACATGGTGCCGACGCCCCGCGCCGAAAGCCTGGCCGAGCCTGTGCGTGCCGCGCTGCGCGAGATCGAGCGTGCTTTCCAGCCGGCGAAGGACTTCGATCCGGCAAGGCTGGAGCGGACCTTCACCTTCATGGGCGCGGATTTCTTTTCCATGCTCCTGATGCCGCCCTTTGCCGCGCGCATCACGGCGGTGGCGCCATCAGTGTCGTTCCGCTTCCTCGACAGCGCCATCGGCGACGTCTCGAAACTGTTGCAGGAGGACCAAATCGACGTGGCGCTGGAGCGTCCCCTGGAAGTCGCCGAATGGGTTTCCAGCGTACCGCTGTTCGGCTCGCCCTTCGCCGTCATCGCGGCGAAGGGCAATGCAGCGCTCAATCGGGCCGGCATCGCCGAAGGCGAGCAGGTGCCGCTCGATCTCTTCTGCGAGCTGCCGCACGCGCTGCGCTCCATCGACGGCTCGATGTCGGGCTTCACCGATGACGCGCTGGGGAAGATGGGCCGGACGCGCCGGGTCACGCTTGCCTTGCCGCATTTCCAGGCGGTCGCGCTGGCCGTGGCGAGCGGACCCTATC
>NZ_RZSR01000616.1:0-3666 GCF_004023265.1 Mesorhizobium sp. M1A.F.Ca.IN.020.06.1.1 | reverse complement strand
ATCCGTCAGCGGCGAGCCGGGGCGGATGCCGTCATAGGCAAGGAGCGTCTGCTCGAGCAGGTCGCGGCCGATACGGGCGCCGCTGCCCTGGTCGCCGACCTGGAAACCCCAGCCGCCGATGGCGCGCGACTTGCCCGCTTTGCGCGCCATATAGGCGGTGCCGGTGCCCAGGATCGCCATGGCGCCGTCGCCGGAGCCGACGGCGCCTTCGAGCGCGATCTCGGCATCGGTCTCGACGCGGCTTTTGCTGAACGGCAGGATCGCTTCCAGCTGCTGCCTGTAGGTGCCGACATTGGCTCCGGCGAGGCCGAGAATGGCAGGCGTCTCGGGGATCAGCTGCGGATCTTCACCGGCGGCCACGAAAGCTTGCCTTGCCGCCTCGACGATGTTTGCGCGCGCCCCGGTAAGGTCGGTGCGGATATTGGCCGCGCCGCTCTTGGCGCGGCCAACGACAGCGCCGTCGGCGGTCGCAAGGGCCGCCCTGCAGCTTGTGCCGCCGCCATCGATGCCAAGCACGAATTTCACGCGATTTTCTCCTCGTCGCGGATAATACCAATAAAATACCAATAGCCAAGCGTTAATTTAGGTTCAAAAAAGAATAAGGCGTATTTGATTGAAAAGACATGGAAATTTGTCCCCGACGCGCTCCGGAGCATGAAAACGCGATGAGAGATGTGGACAAGTGGTATTTTTTTGGTATTGTTCGATCAGTTGGAGGAAAGCGGATGGCCGAGACGCGCACGGAAGCGCTTCATCAGAACGCCGCGGGGCTGGATGTCCAGGCCCCGGACGCCATCCTTTCGTTCCTCGCCAATGCGCAAATCGAGGCCGCCAGGGCCGTGCACGGCGCCATTCCGGCCATTGCCGAGGCCGCCGAGCTTGTCGCCAGACAATTGAAGGGTGGAGGCAGGCTCGCCTACGCGGCAGCCGGCAGTTCCGGCCTGATGGCTGTCGCCGATGCGCTGGAACTTCCCGGCACATTCGGTATAGCGCGGGACCGCATCGCCATCCTGATCGCCGGCGGCGACGAGGCGTTCCGCACGCTTGCCGGCGGACCGGAAGACGATACCGAGGAAGCCGCGGCAGCCGTCGCGAATGCCAATATCGGCAAGGGCGACTGCCTGATCGCCATCTCGGCCAGCGGCTCGACGCCCTATGCCGTCCAGGCGATCGGCGATGCCCGGCGCCGGGGCGCGGCGACGATCGCGATCGCCAACAACAACGGCGCGACGCTGTTCGGCGAGGCCGACGTCGCCATCCTGCTCGAGACGCCGCCGGAGCTGATCGCCGGCTCGACGCGCATGGGCGCGGGAACAGCACAAAAGATCGCGCTCAACATGCTGTCGACGCTCGCTGCCGTCCATCTCGGCCATGTGCATGACGGCTACATGGTCAACTTTGCCGCCGACAACATCAAGCTGCGTGACCGCGCGGTGCGCATGGTGGCCGCCATCAGCGGACGCAGCCGCGAAGATGCGGCGCGCCTGCTCGAAGAGAGCGGTGGCGGCGTCAAGACTGCCATTCTGCTCGCCGCGGGTGCTGCCAATGCCGATGCGGCCGAGAAGATACTGGAAAAAACCGGCCAGAAGCTCAGGCCGGCGCTTTCCGCGATCGAGGGGAGCAAGGCGCGCTAGCCGCTGTTCTCATCAAAACCGAACCTGAAAAAGGTCAACAGGGAGACTGGACATGACGACCAAACTACTGACGGCACTTCTCATCGGCACGAGCATTCTCGGCACCACCGGGATGGCCCTCGCCGAAGACGTCACGCTCAACATCGAGAGCTGGCGCGGCGACGACCTGACCATCTGGAAGGACAAGCTGATCCCGGCCTTCGAAGCCAAGAACCCCGGCATCAAGGTGGTGTTCGCGCCCTCGGCGCCGACCGAGTATGACGCGGCACTCGGCGCCAAGCTCTCTGCCGGCTCGGCGGGCGACCTGATCACCTGCCGCCCCTTCGACAAGTCGCTTGAGCTGTTCAAGAAGGGCAACCTCGCCGACCTCTCGTCGCTGCCCGGCATGGACAACTTCTCTCCGGTCGCCAAGGCCGCCTGGCAGACCGACGACGGAAAGTCGAGCTTCTGCGTGCCGATGGCTTCGGTCATCCACGGCTTCATCTACAACAAGGACGCCTTCGACAAGCTCGGCCTCAAGGTGCCGACGACGAATGAAGAGTTCTACGCCGTGCTCGACAAGATCAAGGCGGACGGCACCTATATCCCGATGGCGATGGGCACGAAGGACCTTTGGGAAGCCGCGACCATGGGCTACCAGAACATCGGCCCGAACTACTGGAAGGGCGAGGAAGGCCGTCAGGCGCTGATCAAGGGCGAGCAGAAGCTGACCGATCCGCAGTGGGTTGAACCCTACAAGGAACTGGCCAAGTGGAAGCCCTATCTCGGCGACGGTTTCGAGGCGCAGACCTATCCGGACAGCCAGAACCTGTTCACGCTCGGCCGCGCCGCCATCTACCCGGCTGGCTCCTGGGAGATCGGCCTGTTCAACACCCAGGCGCAGTTCAAGATGGGCGCCTTCCCGCCGCCCGTGCAGAAGGCCGGTGACACCTGCTACATCTCCGACCACACCGATATCGGCATGGGCCTGAACGCAGCCTCGAAGCACCCGGAAGAAGCCAAGAAGTTCCTGTCCTGGGTCGCTTCGCCGGACTTCGCCAACATCTACGCCAATGCGTTGCCGGGCTTCTTCAGCCTGAACAACACCCCGGTGAAGATGGAGGACCCGCTGGCACAGGAATTCGTCTCCTGGCGCGGCAAGTGCAAGTCGACGATCCGCTCGACCTACCAGATCCTGTCGCGCGGCACGCCAAACCTCGAGAACGAGACCTGGGTCGAATCGGCCAACGTGATCAACGGCACCGACACGCCGGAAGCCGCGGCCAAGAAGCTGCAGGACGGCCTCGACAGCTGGTACAAGCCGGCGAAGTAAGACTTTAGCCATTCGAACCGGCCGGGCAGCTGCCCGGCCGGCCTTCGGACAGATTTAATAGCGATTGTCGGCGCCGCCTCTCGGTCTTACCCTCACCCTTGCGGGAAGACGAAGCCGCACTGTCGCTGGCCTTGTTCCCTCGCATCATGGGGACAGTCAAGCCGCCGTGCATCGAGGCATCAGCCAAGCACCATCGACCTGGAACCGAGAGACGGCGGGGACCGAACTCATGGCCGCACAAACACGACCCAAGAAACCGATCCGCTGGCATATCGGCGTCTTCCTGGCGCCGGCGGTGCTGGTCTACACGGCAGTCATGATCCTGCCGCTGTTCGGCACCCTGCAGCTTTCTCTGTTCCGCAACATCAACCAGGCGCAAGTGTTCGTCGGGTTCGACAATTTCCACAAGCTGTTCGGCGATCCCAACTGGTCGGTGAATTTCTGGAATGCGCTCAGGAACAATGTCTGGTTCTTCATCATCCACATGCTGGTGCAGAATCCGATCGGCATCCTCTTGGCGGCGCTGCTGTCCAGCCCGAGACTGCGGTTTGCCGCCTTCTATCGCACCGCGATCTTCGTGCCGACGATCCTGTCCTTCGTCATCGTCGGCTTCGCCTGGAAGCTGATCCTGTCGCCGATCTGGGGCGTGGCGCCGCACCTGCTCGACTTCGTTGGGCTGAAGAGCCTGTTCACGCCGTGGCTCGGCAAAGAGCAATATGC
>NZ_RZSR01000615.1:0-3672 GCF_004023265.1 Mesorhizobium sp. M1A.F.Ca.IN.020.06.1.1 | reverse complement strand
CACCTGCACCGGCGAGCACGGCATCGGCCAGGGCAAGGTCGGCTTCCTGCGCCATGAGCTCGGCCATGGCGTTGAGGTCATGCGAACGATCAAGCAGGCGCTCGATCCGCTGAACATCATGAACCCCGGCAAGATCTTGCCGAGAGCCTAGACGCCGAGGGTTGCAGCCGAATTGCCTCTTTATCGCCGCGCGGATGCGGGTAGAGTGCGGCTGACTTTAATCCTAGGCTTTGGGGCCGATGCTCGCTCGCCTGTTCGTGATCTTCGGTGGCCTGTTCGTGCTGGTGCTGTGCGCGGCGTTGGTTGTGCCGTATTTCGTCGACTGGACCGGCTACCGCGCCGATTTCGAGCGCGAGGCGAGCGCCATCCTCGGCCGCAAGGTGACCGTGAAAGGCGATGCGACCGCGCGGCTCTTGCCATTCCCTTCGGTGACCTTCTCCAACGTCGAGGTCGCAGGCGGCCCTGGCGGACAGCCGGCGATGACGATGGAGACCTTCTCCATGGACGCGGAGCTGGCGCCGTTCCTGCGCGGCGAACTGCTGATCTTCGACATGCGGCTGGTGCATCCGAAGGCGACCATCGATGTTGCAGGCGACGGCACGGTCGACTGGGCGATCCGGCCGTCGACGCCCTTCGATCCCGGACAGATCGCGATCGAGAAGCTGACAGTGACCGAAGGGCAGATCGAATTGCGCCATGCCGCCGGCGGGCGCAGCCATTTCATCTCCGAGATCAACTCGACCGTTTCGGCAAAGTCGCTCGCCGGCCCGTGGCGGATGGACGGCTCGCTGCGCTTCGACGGCCTGCGCACGGAAGTCTCGGCCTCAACCGGCAGAACTGAAGCCGACGGCCAGATGCGGGTCAGACTCAAAGCCGACCCAGATGCCTATCCGCTCATCATCGAGACGGACGGCAATGCCGGCATGGTCAGAGGCGCGGCGGTCTATTCCGGTCAGTTCAAGGTTTCGGCCTCTGACAAGAATGGGGCCGACAGGAGCTCGGCCGAATTGCGCGGCACTGACGCCGAGCCTGTGAAGGTCAGCGCCGGCAAGCCCGATCCCGGCTTCCGGCTGAACGGCAAATTCGCGCTCGACCATCAGAAGCTCGGTGTCGATGAATTCCGCTTCGAGACCGGACCGCTCGACAACCCCTATACCGCCGACGGCAAGGCCTCGGTCGATCTCGGCCTGAAACCGCATTTTTCGATCGAAGCGAACGGCGCGCAGGTGCAGTTCGACGAGGCGGTGGGCGCATCCGCAGGTGCCGGATTGACGCTCGACCAGCGTATCGCGGCGTTCGAGCAGACGCTTCAGCACATGCCGAAGCCGACGATACCGGGCACGGTCGAGGTCAGGCTGCCGGCCGTGGTGGCGGGCGATACCACGGTTCGCGACGTGCGGCTCTCGGCGGACCCGGCCGAAGGCGGGTGGTCGGTGAAGTCGCTCGCCGCGACACTGCCGGGCCGGGCGACGCTTGAAGCCGACGGCATGCTGAACGTCGAGGACCATTTCGGCTTCACCGGATCCCTGCTGCTTGCTGTCGGACAGCCGTCCGGTTTCGCCGCCTGGCTGTCGAAGGATGTCGACGACGCGATCCGCCGTCTGCCGGCGGCGGGCTTTAAGGCCAAGGTCGATCTCAGCGAGAACCGGCAGTCGTTCAGCGACCTCGAGCTGATCCTCGGCAAGGCGAAATTTTCCGGCCGCATCGATTCCAGCCAGCCCGATGGCGCCAGGCCCTCGGTGCTGATGCAGCTGGAGGGCGGCGAGCTCGACGTCGATGGGCTGGCGGCCTTCGCCTCGATCTTCGTCAGCGACAAGGGCGCCAACCGCTTCTCCGACCGCGACCTCGATTTCCAGATCAAGGCGGGCCCGGTCAGCGCCGCCGGGCTGACCGCCGATACAGTTGATACGGCGTTGAGGCTGCGCAAGGGCCTGCTCGAGATCGACCTGCTCTCGGTCGGAGGGCTCGCCGGCGCCTCAATCAGCGCCACCGGGCGCATCAAGGATTTTCCGGAAAGCCCGACCGGCAAGCTCGACGCATCCGTGGTGGCCGTCGATCTCAAGCCGCTCATAGATGTCGCAGCCCAGCATTATCCGGACAATCAGGTTCTGAAAGGCCTGGCTGCCCGTGTTGCTGCCTATCCGGAGCTGTTCCAGGACGCCCGGATCGACCTGGTGACAAGTGCCGCCGACAATGGCGACGGCACCACCGGACTCGCGCTCTCGGCGCAAGGCAAGGCCGGCGGTTCCGCCTTCTCGGCTTCGCTTTCGGGCAGGGGGACGCGGGATCGGCTTCCCGATGCGCCGGTATCGATCACCTTCAATGCCAGGAACGAGAACGCCGCCACGCTGCTTGCACTCTACGGCCTGCCGGCGCTGCCGCTCGGCATGCTTGGACAGGCCACCACCGATATCACGGCCAAAGGCTCGCTGGGCGGCGGTCTGGCAACCAGCTTCAACCTGACGGCCGACGATTTCAGGGCGAGCTTTGACGGGACCATCGCCGAGACAGAGCAAGGCGCCACCGCCAAGGGCAAGGTCAATCTCGACGCCGCCGATATCGAGCCATGGCTGATGACGACAGGTGTCGGGCTGCCCGGCATGGGCACCGGGACGTCGGCTTCGCTCGCCAGCGATGCCGACTTCGGCAATGGGCTTCTGGTGCTGAGCGGGCTCAGCGGCGCCATCAACAAGGCGACTGTGTCCGGCGACGTCAACGCCGACATGAAGGACGGACTGCCGCATCTTGCCGGCGCGCTGGCGCTCGATGAGCTCGACCTCGACCCGCTGGCGGTGTCGCTGTTCGGCGACCAGTCCTTCCTCGCCGGGAAGGACGGTGGCTGGCCGACGACGCCGTTCAGCCGGAAATCGACCCTGCCGTTCAGCGCCGATCTCGACCTCAACACGGCGGCCCTTGCCGCCGGACCGTTCGCGACCGCGCATGACGCGACGCTGTCGCTGAAGCTCGACCGGGAAGGCATCCGTGTCTCGGACCTCAAAGCCAAGCTCTATGAGGGCACGCTGACCGGCCTGTTCGAGCTCAAGAACACGGAGGGCACCGGCCTGTTATCGGGTCAGTTGAAGCTGGCGGGCAGTGATCTTGCCGCAGTGCTGCCTGGCGCCGGAATCAGCGGCAGCGGCGACATTTCGGCCGCGCTGTCGACCAGCGGCAAGTCTGTCGATGCGATGATCGCCGCCCTGTCAGGGTCCGGCACGGCGGCGCTGAAGGGACTGACCATCGCCGGCATCAATCCCGATGCTTTTGCCCCCGTCATCGCCAAGGCCGATGCAATCGGACGCGACATCGATGCCGCCAAGACCGCCGGCTTCGCGCCTGAGATCGCCGGACAGGGAAGTTTCGCGGCCGGCAACACCGATATCCCCTTCACCGTTGCCAATGGCACGCTGCGGGCGCCGCCGATCAGCCTCGACAATCCGGCGGCGACGCTGTCGGCGGACGTTACCGCCGACCTCGATGCGAGCACGCTGGCCGCCAAGGGAGCGATTACCTATCGACCGGGCGACGAGGCGCTTGTCGGCTCCGAACCAGCTGTGAACTTCAGCCTTGCAGGCCAGATCGGGGCGACGTCGCTCCAGTTCGACAGCGCGCCGCTGGCGCAGTTCCTGACCCAGCGCGCGCTGGAGAAGGAGCAGCAGCGCGTCGAGGCGATGC
>NZ_RZSR01000614.1:0-3673 GCF_004023265.1 Mesorhizobium sp. M1A.F.Ca.IN.020.06.1.1 | reverse complement strand
GGATACATTGACTGCCAAGATATCCTTTGGCTGGACTTTGGAAAGCTACGAGCGGTTTAACGACTCCATCATTTTGCAGGCCCTAGTTCGGTCTCTGTGGATCTCCGGGGCTGCAACGTTTATTTGCCTGTTGATGGCATATCCGCTGGCGTATTTTCTCGCTTTTCGAGCAGGCCGGCTCAAGCCGTACCTTGTTACGCTGGTAATAATCCCCTTCCTCACCTCATTCGTTATTCGAACTTATGCTTGGGTTGGCATTCTCGATACTAACGGGATTCTAAATGATGCCTTACTCTCACTTGGCGTGCTGGATCGGCCTTTAGACCTACTTTTCAGCCCTTCTGCTATTATCATAGGCATCGTTTACAACTATCTCCCGCTAATGGTTCTGACCCTCTTCGTAGTTCTGGATCGTATACATCCTCATGTGCTCGAAGCAGCGCGTGACCTAGGCGCGAGCAGCATATCCACTTTCCGCAGGGTCGTTTACCCTCAGGGCTTACCGGGGATGATCGCGGGAATCATCGTAGTGGGAGCGCCCGCCACCGGTGAGTACGTCATTCCTACCATTCTCGGGGGCGGCAAAACTCTTATGTACGGTAACGTTATCGCCAACCAGTTCGGTCGCAGCTTCGAATGGCCCTACGGCGCAGCGCTCTCGGTCATCCTGGTAGGCCTACTCTTAGCCGCGATTGGACTCTGCATTAGGGTCGCCGGGCGCATCGAGCTTGAGAGGATGCCGTTGTGACCCGTGCGCTGCGACAGGTACCACTCTACAGCTTCGTGATCCTAGTCTACATGTTCCTGTTCGTTCCCATTGTTCTTGTCATTGCGAACTCCGTTAACGGCGACGCCAACATGGCAGAGTGGGGAGGGTTGACAACTCGCTGGTTCAAGCAAATGTTTGAGGACGACGTGGTCCTCGAGGCGATCCGCAATAGCCTCCTCATCGCGACAGCCACTACAGCGATCTCGACCGCAACCGGAACACTAGCCGCGATAGGGCTCCGGCGTGCGGGTTGGACCGTCCGCGCAGTCACCAACGCCTCGACTTACTCGCGGCTGCTTATGCCAGAACTCGTTCTCGTAGTTGGCTTGCTTGTGACGTTCCAGGCAGTGAACTGGCCACGCGGGTTTGGCACCGTCGTCGTTGGACACGCCAGCCTCTACACTGCTTATGTGATCATGATCGTGAGCGCTCGGTTGGCACGCCGCGACCCGTATATCGAGGAGGCTGCCCGTGACTTGGGCGCAACCGCCGCGCGTGCCCTCATTCGTGTGACTCTTCCGGAGGCAATGCCCGCGATTCTGACCGCTAGCCTGCTGGTGTTCGCCTTTTCCATGGACAACGTCATTACGTCTCTCTTCCTTTCCTCTGACCTTAACACGCTACCGCTCGTGCTCTTCTCATTGATGCGCACAAAAATCACCCCTGAGGTGAACGCGATTGCGACATTCATGATTGCGCTTTCGACGCTGGTCATCCTGCTTGGCCTGTCTGCCTACTATTGGCTGCGCTCCGCGCGGAGGCGCCGGAGTATGGGTCGCGATCAGGGGATCAGGTCATGAGTACAGTGAGCGCGCGCATAAACGCCGGGGCCGTCGTCCAAGCTCCTGCTGTTTCCAGGCAGCCCTTCCTCGAACTCCGCGGCCTGTCTAAGTCGTTTGGCTCTGCGCACGCGATCGACGCAGTCGACCTGTCGCTCGCGCAGGGGGAGTTCTTCTCAATACTGGGTCCCAGCGGGTGCGGAAAGACAACGACGCTGCGCCTCATCGCAGGCTTCGAACGACCGCGGAGCGGGCGGATCCTCCTTGAGGGGCGCGACATCACCGACCAACCACCCGAAAAGCGACCGATCAATACCGTCTTCCAGAGCTACGCGCTTTTCGCGCATCTCGACGTTGCAGAGAACGTTGCCTTCGGACTGCGAGAGGACGGGGTGCCCAAGAAAGAGCGGCTTGAACGGGTAAACGAGGCCCTCTCGCTGGTACGGCTGGAGGAACTTGCATCGCGACGCCCGAACGAGCTCTCGGGCGGTCAGCAACAGCGCGTTGCGCTAGCGCGCGCCGTAGTGAAGCGTCCGCGCATCCTGCTGCTCGACGAGCCGCTCGGCGCACTCGATCTGCAACTCCGCAAGACAATGCAGATAGAGCTTAAGGCGCTCCAGGAGCGGCTCGGTATGACATTTGTCTACGTAACCCACGATCAAGAGGAAGCCTTGACCATGTCCGATAGGATCGCGGTGATGCGAGGTGGACGTGTATGCCAACTGGGATCCCCGGAGGACATCTACGACCGCCCAACAACTCGCTACGTAGCCGACTTTATCGGCGCGTCAAACTGCCTCCCAGTAACTGTTGCGCATGGAACACGCGAATACTCCACCGCGAACGGCATTCGAGGCCCACTACCGGATATTCCTTACCTCCCTCAGGGTGAACGAGCATATCTCGTCATCCGACCTGAATGTTGCCATCTTGAGCCCGCCGCGGGTACGGGTCTGCTGGGGAGGGTGACCGAGGTACTATTCAAGGGGATGTATCGCTCTTACCACGTGCGCATTGAGGACGGGACGACCTTCACAGTTGCGGACCCCCACCGGCCCAGCGAGTCTCGACCATGGACCGTAGGCGATCAGGTGAGAGTGAGTTGGCCCGTCAATGAGTCTTGGTTGGCCACTGATTAGTCGTGATCGCTGAGGGTGCTGTCGACGCAGGCAAGGCCATAGACGCGAGTGGAGCTCGTGTTAACGCACTGCGCAGCGCTGCTTAGGTCGTTCAAATCTAGAAGCTGATCTCAGCCGGCGC
The DNA here is from genome assembly GCF_004023265.1 of Mesorhizobium sp. M1A.F.Ca.IN.020.06.1.1. Classification (NCBI taxonomy): domain Bacteria; kingdom Pseudomonadati; phylum Pseudomonadota; class Alphaproteobacteria; order Hyphomicrobiales; family Phyllobacteriaceae; genus Mesorhizobium; species Mesorhizobium sp. M1A.F.Ca.IN.020.06.1.1. The sequence goes on along the minus strand of NZ_RZSR01000614.1, from coordinate 865 downwards.
ACGTTCAGAGGCGCACGTACCGCCGCCAGGGTGATCATCGTTCACACAGTCGCCTTTGCCCTTGCCCCTTCGCCTCCCAAGGCAATCAGGCTGCCGTCGAGCAAGTCTCGGCGGCAGCCGCCCCGGGGAATCTCCAGCGCGACGAGACGTTTCGCACACCAACCTGGATGGACTATCTTCGCCTTAATCATCGCCTCATCGCCTGTGACATCAGTGGACAAGGTGCGTGTTTCGGTAATTCCCGGACACCCTTTTCGCTAAATCCCGGACAGTGATGGAGTGCACCCCCAGACTGAGACAAGGAAAATCGCGGACAGTTTCCCCGCAGGAGAGGAAACTGGGGCATGGCCGGACGGCAAAGATTTATTGATGAGGACCAAAAGCGGGAGCTGCTCCAGCGCATGGAGGCGGGCGAAAATGTCAGCAAGTTGGCAGATGAGGTCGGCATCAGTCGTCAACGACTTTACGAGTGGCGTGATCACCTGAGGCTTTATGGCGATCTGAAGTCACGCCGGCGCGGCCGGCCGGCCAGATCGACAGCAGGACTAGACGGGGCCGCGCAGCTGCAGAATTCAGTCGATCTGCCGACGCCTCAGGAAAAGGCACTGACCAAGGACAGGCGCCGGATCAGGGAATTGGAGCAGAAAGTCGGGCAACAGCAGCTCGATCTCGATTTTTTTCGCGAAGCCTTGCGGCACTTCGAGGAAGATCAGCGTCGGAGCAGCGCTCCTGGCGAAACGGGATCTTCAAATTCATCGAAAAGATGACGACCGGCCTGCGGATTCCGACATGAAGTCGGCCGCCATTCCGATCAAAGACCGGCCACCATTCCGATTTGAAGCCGGCCACCGTTCCGATCAAAGAC
>NZ_RZSR01000613.1:0-3676 GCF_004023265.1 Mesorhizobium sp. M1A.F.Ca.IN.020.06.1.1 | reverse complement strand
ACATCTGGGAACGCGCGGTGGCGCTGATCAAGCGGGCGCGGCAGTGGCCGGCGCTCGAAACCGCGGGACTTGACGATGCCCGGGACGCCTTCAACCAAGCGCTGCACTTGCAGCGCAGCGCGCGCACCTTACATAGGGAGCTGAGACAGGCGCAGGCGGCGCTCGATGCAGACCCGTCGGACGAAAACTTCCGGCATCTCGTCGAGATTCAAGCGCAATTCAACGATGTACAGGCAACGGAAGCGCTGATCGAAGGGTTCGGCGTTTCGTCGGGCAGGGCTGGGCGTGCTTAGGCCCAGGTCGGCCCGAAATGAAGTGGAAATGCTCAAGGCGCGTCGATTCGACGCCTCTAAGTCGGGCAATTGATTCGCTTTTTTCATGCGAATCATGCCAGAGGCGCTTGACCTTCTGGCAGATTGGCGGAATCAGGACGATTCGAAACGTTAACCGTGCCCGGCGTCGGTGGGAAATTTTGAGCGATGTAAGGTTCTGGCGACTGGACAGGCAAAAGGCCTGCCACAGATACCAGGGTTAATCTGGACTTAATGCATGTCGCCCAAAAGTGGAACCGGTTTTGGGGCAACGACAGGCAGCAAACAAAAGAGATGATGCGGTCACTGGCCCGGTAAGAAGCGTTCTGGGGCGAGCGCATCCGGTTTGACCGGTCCGGCAGCTTACGCGGCTTCGATATTCGGCCGCTTGGAGACGACAAAGAATGGCGACAAAGGAAAAGGAAGAGGTCGAGACCGAACGTGAAGGCGCCACCGATGGCCCGCTGCTCGACCTTTCCGATGATGCTGTCAAGAAGATGATCAAGGCCGCCAAGAAGCGCGGCTATGTGACCATGGACGAACTGAACTCGGTGCTGCCCTCGGAGGAAGTGACATCCGAGCAGATCGAGGACACGATGGCCATGCTGTCCGACATGGGCATCAACGTCGTCGAGGACGACGAGCAGGGCGAGGAGGCGGAAGGCGGCGACGCGGGCGCCGACTCCGAGGAAGACGCCAACGAGCTTGCCGAGCAGACCGGCACCGCCGTTGCCACCACGACCACCAAGAAAGAGCCGACCGACCGCACCGACGACCCGGTGCGCATGTATCTGCGCGAGATGGGCTCGGTCGAGCTTCTGTCGCGCGAGGGCGAAATCGCGATCGCCAAGCGCATCGAAGCCGGCCGCGAGACGATGATCGCGGGCCTGTGCGAGAGCCCGCTCACCTTCCAGGCGATCATCATCTGGCGCGACGAGCTCAACGAATCGAAGATCCTGCTCCGCGAGATCATCGACCTCGAGGCGACCTATGCCGGCCCCGAGGCCAAGCAGGCGCCCGTTGTCGAACGCGTCGAGGAAGCGCCCAAGGCCGAAGAGAAGCCGCGCGGCCGCTCGGCGGCGCGCGAGGAAGAAGACGACATCACCAATGTCGGCGGCGACACGCGCGGGCTGGAAGAAGAGGAAGACGACGAGGACGAGGCAAGCCTGTCGCTGGCCGCGATGGAAGCGGAACTGCGCCCGCAGGTGATGGAGACGCTCGACGTCATCGCCGACACTTACAAGAAGCTTCGCAAGCTGCAGGACCAGCAGGTCGAGAACCGGCTGGCGGCTGCCGGCACGCTTTCGCCCAGCCAGGATCGCCGGCTGAAGGAGCTCAAGGAGCAACTCATCAAGGCGGTGAAGTCGCTGTCGCTCAACACCGCGCGCATCGAAGCGCTGGTCGAGCAGCTCTACGACATCAACAAGCGCCTGGTGCAGAACGAGGGCAAGCTGCTTCGGCTCGCCGAAAGCTACGGCGTGCGCCGCGAGGAGTTCCTCAAGGAGTATCAGGGCTCGGAGCTCGATCCGAACTGGACCCGCTCGATCGCGAATCTCACCTCGCGCGGCTGGAAGGAGTTCACCAAGAACGAGAAGGACGCGATCAAGGAACTGCGCGCCGAGATCCAGAACCTCGCCACCGAGACGGCGATCTCGATCTTGGAATTCCGCAGGATCGTCAACCAGGTGCAGAAGGGCGAGCGCGAGGCCGCGATCGCCAAGAAGGAAATGGTGGAAGCGAACCTTCGGCTCGTCATCTCCATCGCCAAGAAGTATACCAATCGCGGCCTGCAGTTCCTGGACCTGATCCAAGAAGGCAATATCGGCCTGATGAAGGCGGTCGACAAATTCGAGTACCGCCGCGGCTACAAGTTCTCGACCTACGCGACATGGTGGATCCGGCAGGCGATCACCCGCTCGATCGCCGATCAGGCGCGCACCATCCGCATTCCGGTGCACATGATCGAGACGATCAACAAGATCGTGCGTACCTCGCGCCAGATGCTGCATGAGATCGGCCGCGAGCCGACGCCGGAAGAGCTGGCAGAGAAGCTCGCAATGCCGCTCGAAAAAGTGCGCAAGGTGCTGAAGATCGCCAAGGAGCCGATCTCGCTCGAAACGCCGGTCGGCGACGAGGAGGATTCGCATCTCGGCGACTTCATCGAGGACAAGATGGCGATCCTGCCGATCGACGCGGCGATCCAGGCCAATCTGCGCGAGACAACCACGCGCGTGCTGGCTTCGCTCACCCCGCGCGAGGAGCGTGTTCTGCGCATGCGCTTCGGCATCGGCATGAACACCGACCACACGCTGGAAGAGGTCGGCCAGCAGTTCTCGGTCACCCGCGAGCGTATCCGTCAGATCGAGGCCAAGGCGCTGCGCAAGCTCAAGCACCCGAGCCGCTCGCGGAAGCTGAGAAGCTTCCTGGACAGCTGAGCGGAAACGCAACATACGAAAACGGGCGCCTCGGCGTCCTTTTTCATTTCCACCTATTTGTTATGCCGCCTTGCCGGGCTTGCTCAACAGGAGGATAATTTCAGGGTCGGATGCATTTGTGGGCGACAAGCCGGATGCCCGCCCCGGACGCCGGCCGCAACTGCCAGGCGTTGCGCTCCGTGGCTCCCGGTGGGAGGTGTGCCATGACAACCTACATCGTGCTTATCAACTGGACCGAATTGGGCGCCAAGAACGTGCGGGAGTCGCCGAAACGGCTCGATGCCGCCAAGAAGCTGCTCGGTGAAATGGGCGGATCGTTCAAGGCATTCTATCTGACGATGGGCGAATGCGACATGGTCGCCATTGTCGAAGCGCCGGACGATGCCGTGCTTGCCCGTTTCGCGCTGATGTTGTCGTCGGGCGGCAATGTCAGGACGCGGACGATGAAGGCGTTTCCGGAATTCGCCTACCGCGAGATCATCAGTTCGCTGGGGTAGAGCGCCGGAAACAGCCCGGCTCGATGCTGATATTGCGGTGCCGCGCTCGGTCGCCGATAGTCGCGCGATGCCTGAGCCGTTGCTGACTGTCTGGTACAACACACGCTGCCCGGTCTGCGATGCCGGCATCAACCGCCAGAAACGGCGGCTGATTGAAGCGGTCAAGTCCGGCCGCGTCGAATTCCGCGACATTAATTTCGAACCGCAAGCGCTTTCAGCCTTCGGCGCCTCGCTCGAGGATGTCCGCCGGCGGCTGCATGCGACCGATGCCGAGGGCAAGCTGCTGGTCGGTGCCGATGTGGCGATCGCCGTCTGGCGGCTCACGCCTGGCGAGGGATGGCTCGCCACCCTGTTCGGCAATTCGGTCGTGCTGCGGCTGACGCGCTTTGTCTATGATCGGTTTGCCGATCTTCTCTACGCCTGGAACCGCCGC
>NZ_RZSR01000612.1:0-3680 GCF_004023265.1 Mesorhizobium sp. M1A.F.Ca.IN.020.06.1.1 | reverse complement strand
GCTCCGGCCTCGTGCAACTGTCGATGCGCATGGCCGGCAAGGATGTGCTGCGCGACTCCGACATGCAGGCGGCATCGATCGGAACGCCGCTCGAGCCATGCCCTGAGTATTCCGGGCTGCAGCGCGGCGACCTCGTCTTCTGGAAGGGCCACGTCGCGATCATGACCGACGCGAAGGACATGATCCACGCCAATGGCCACACGATGCTGGTCTCGCGCGAAGGGCTGAAGGATGCCGTCGAGCGGATCGGCTATCTCTATGGCGGCCCGACCGGGTTCCGCAGGCCTTAGCGCCGCCCTAACCTCTCCCCATGGGAGAGAAGTGGGATTGCCCCGATTTGCTCTTCGCAAGTCGGCTGGCAATCTGGATGAGGGGTAAGTAGCGCCAAGCTGGATCACCCTCATTAGTCTCGGCGCTGCGCGCCGGGCCACCTTCTCCCACACGGGGAGAGGGGAAGAATGATCCCCTTTTGTTCCGATTTTCCTTGGCGATCGCTTGCCAGCGCGCTACCTCTTTGCGCGTGACAGAGCAGCCGCGCCTCGCCGAACAGAATGTCGCCGTCCTTCTCCCCGAGCCGTTCGTAAAATGGTTCGCTGCAAAAGGCTGGTCGCCGCGCGCCCACCAGCTCGAACTGCTGGCGAAGGCTCAAGCCGGCCAATCGGCGCTGCTGATCGCGCCGACCGGCGCCGGCAAGACCCTGGCCGGATTCCTGCCCTCGCTTACCGAGCTCGCCAGGCGTCCGCGCCGCAAGCCCGGTGGGGCGCATCGTGGCATCCACACGCTCTACATCTCGCCGCTCAAGGCGCTGGCCGTCGACATCGAGCGCAATCTCGGCAAGCCGGTCGAGGAGATCGGACTGCCGGTCACCATCGAAACCCGCACCGGCGACACGCCCTCGCACAAGCGCCAGCGGCAAAAGCTCGCACCGCCCGACATCCTGCTCACCACCCCCGAACAGCTCGCGCTTCTGATTGCCTCGGCCGACGCCAGGCGCTTCTTCGAGGATTTGCGTTATGTCGTCCTCGACGAATTGCATTCGCTCGTCACCTCGAAGCGCGGGCATCTTTTGGCGCTAGGCCTGGCGCGGCTGCGCACCTTCGTCCCTGAGCTGCAGACCATCGGCCTGTCGGCTACGGTCGCCGAGCCGGATGAGTTGCGGCGCTGGCTGGTCAGCCAGGCTTCCCCTGAGGCCATGTCCGAGTTAATCGTCGTGACAGGCGGCGCCAAGCCCGACATCTCCATTCTCGATTCCGAAGAGCGGGTGCCATGGGCTGGACATTCCGCCCGCTACGCCACTCCGGAGATCTATCGCGAGGTCAAGCGGCACAAGACGACGCTGCTCTTTGTCAACACGCGCAGCCAGGCCGAGCTGCTGTTTCAGGAGCTGTGGCGCGTCAACGACGACACGTTGCCGATCGCCTTGCATCACGGCTCGCTCGACGTCGCCCAGCGGCGGCGGGTCGAGAAGGCGATGGGCGAAAACGCCTTGCGCGCTATCGTCGCCACCTCGACATTGGACCTGGGCATCGACTGGGGCGATGTCGATCTGGTCGTGCATGTCGGCGCGCCGAAGGGGGCCAGCCGCCTCGCGCAGCGCATCGGCCGCGCCAACCACCGCATGGATGAGCCATCGAAGGCGATCCTGATCCCGGCCAACCGGTTTGAGGTGCTTGAATGCCGTGCCGCGCTCGACGCCAACTATCTCGGCGCGCAGGACACGCCGCCTTTGGTCAATGGCGGGCTCGACGTGCTGGCGCAGCATGTGCTCGGCTGCGCCTGCGGTGCCCCGTTCCACGCCGACGCGCTGTTTGACGAGGTGAGATCGGCTGCGCCCTATGTCAGCCTAGACCGCCCGACATTCGACCGGGTCATCGACTTCGTCGCCACCGGCGGATACGCGCTGAGAAACTACGAGCGCTACGCCCGTATCCGGCAAACCAAGGAAGGCTTGTGGCGAGTATCCAATCCCCGCGTGGCGCAACAGTACCGGCTCAATGTCGGGACCATCATCGAAGTGCCGGCCCTCAACGTTCGTTACGTCCAGGCTGGAAGCAAGGGCGCGGCCTCGCGCGGCGGCAGAGTCTTGGGAAAGATCGAGGAAGCGTTTCTCGAGACCTTGACCTATGGCGACACTTTCATGTTCGCCGGAAGGGTTCTGCGCTTCGAGGGTATCCGCGACAATGAGTGCTTCGTGTCGAATGCTCCCGGAAGCGAAGCAAAGGTGCCCTACTATGGCGGCGGCAAATTCCCGCTTTCGACCTATCTCGCCGAGCAGGTGCGCGCCATGCTCGACGATCCGCAGCGCTGGAAGAAGCTGCCCGAGCAGGTGGCCGATTGGCTGCGGTTTCAGGCCGATAAATCCGTCCTGCCGAAACGGGACGATCTGCTGATCGAGACCTTTCCACGCGGAAACCGGCACTATCTCGTAGCCTATCCATTCGAAGGCAGGCTCGCGCATCAGACGCTGGGCATGCTGCTGACGCGCCGCCTGGATCGAGCGGGCGCCAAACCGGTCGGGTTTGTTGCCACCGACTATGCGTTGGCTATTTGGTCGCTGGCCGACATGGGCTGGATGTTCAAAAACAAAAAACCATCGCTGGCTGCGCTCTTCGATCAGGACATGCTCGGGGACGATCTCGAGGCATGGTTTGCCGACAGTTGGCTGCTCAAGCGCACCTTCCGCAACTGCGCGCTGATTTCCGGACTGATCGAGAAACGTCATCCCGGCAAGGAGAAAAGCGGCCGCCAGGTCACCGTCTCGACAGACCTGATTTATGATGTGCTGCGCAGCCACGAGCCCGACCACATCCTGCTCCAGGCGACGCGTGCCGATGCAGCGACCGGATTGCTCGATGTCAGCAGACTTGCCGAGATGCTCTCGCGCATCCTCGGTCGAATCGTGCATAAGGACCTGGAACAGATATCGCCGCTAGCCGTGCCAATCATGCTCGAAATCGGCAAGATGCCGGTGCATGGCGAGGCGGATGAAACGCTGTTGATGGATGCCGCCACCCTCGTTGAAGAGGCCATGGGGCCGGAGATGGCCGACTGAGAGAAGGCAAGAGGGGATGAATTTTTCGCTGTCGCGCGCAACGCTGATCGCCGAGGCCGACTTTGTCGGCATCGCCGGCGAACGCGCGGTTTGCGACCGGCGCGGCGTGCTCTATTTCCCCGATCTGCGGCTGCTTGCGGTCTCCGACCTGCATCTCGAAAAGGGCTCGTCCTTCGCCAGGCGCGGCGCGCTGATCCCGCCTTATGACACAGGTGCGACCTTGCTGCGCCTGCAGGCCGTGATCGCCGACTACGGTCCGCGGATCGTCGTCAGCCTTGGCGACTCCTTCCACGACGGCGGCGGCGCCGAGCAGCACCGTCGTCCAGCCGGAGCCGAAGGCCATGTGCAGCATCAACAAGCCTGCGACGCCGCCGCCGCCGAGCGCGAAGGAGACGGCGGGGCCGCCGCGGAGCGGCGGTTCCTCGGCGCGCGCGATCCACTCGCCGCCGGCGGCAAAGACGAGCACCAGAAGCAGGGCCGGCAGCGCGTAGCCAAAATCGCGGTCGATGCCGCCGAAGGTGAGCCAGAGCGCGGTGAGCACGACCAGCGGCACAATGACACCCCAGGCCGCCCAGGACGCGGCGCGGATGGGCGCAGCAGCCGCAAAGCGGCGCGCGGCCCAGAACCC
>NZ_RZSR01000060.1:0-11923 GCF_004023265.1 Mesorhizobium sp. M1A.F.Ca.IN.020.06.1.1 | reverse complement strand
CTTCATGGTGGCGCGCGGCGGCGGCGTGATCTTCTGGTTCGGTACGGCGACCGGGCCGTGCCCGTCGGGCAAGCGCAGCTTCTCCAGACATTGCCTCATGATCCTAACCGACTGCCGCATCTCCTCCATGCGCACGAGATAGCGGTCGTAGCAGTCGCCGTGCTTGCCGACCGGAATGTCGAAATCCATTTCGGGATAGCATTCATAGGGTTGCGCCTTGCGCAAATCCCAGGCCGCGCCCGAGCCGCGCACCATCGGGCCGGAGAAACCCCAGGCCCAGGCATCGTCCTGTCCGATCACGCCGACGTCGACATTGCGCTGCTTGAAGATACGGTTTTCGGTCAGGAGTTCATCGAGATTGCTCAATGTTCCCAGGAAGGGATCACAGAAATTCCAGATGTCGTCTAGCAACTCTCCCGGCAGATCCTGATGCACGCCGCCGATCCTGAAATAGTTGGCATGCATACGCGCGCCCGACGCGCGCTCATAAAAGACCATCAGCCTCTCCCGCTCGGCGAAGCCCCAGAGCGGCGGCGTCAGCGCGCCGATATCCATCGCCTGCGTGGTGACGTTGAGCAGGTGCGACAACAGCCGGCCGATCTCGCAAAACAGGACGCGGATAAGCTGTCCGCGCCGGGGAACCGATATTTCGAGCAGCTTCTCGGCGGCGAGGCAGAAGGCATGCTCCTGGTTCATCGGCGCCACATAGTCGAGCCGGTCGAAATAGGGCAGGGCCTGCAGATAGTTCTTGTATTCGATCAGCTTCTCGGTGCCGCGGTGGAGTAGGCCGATATGCGGATCGGCGCGGTCGACGATCTCACCGTCGAGTTGCAGCACCAGCCTGAGCACGCCATGCGCCGAGGGGTGCTGCGGTCCGAAGTTGAGCGTGAAGTTGCGAATTGCGGTTTCGGCCATGGCGGCCTCTTCGCGGACTCTCGTTTTGTTTGGCGCGCGGCGGCGCCGATCATGTCGTGGTCTGGATGATCAGCGTCAGCGTGCCGTCGCCATCGATGTTGGCGGCGACGACCTGCGAGGAATTCAGCCCGTTCGCATGCAGCACCGATACCGCCTCGGGCGAGGCATCGATCGATTTCTGCAGCCTGGCCAGGTCCGTGGCGGTTGTCCTGGTGACCACGGCTTCGGCCTGGACCTTGATCTCCGCGGGCAGGTCCTCCATCGCCACCACCACGACGTTGATAACGGTCTGGCCGGAACTTCCCGGATCGGGTTGCACCTGGTCGAGCCGAGGTTGTTCAGCCGGGGGCAGAACCTGGGGCGGTTGCGGATCGGCGTGTTGAGCCGAGACCGGCTGCGCCAGGGCAAGGGTCGAAAGAGCGAGCATCATCAATGTCCGCATCGTCTTTCCTTCCATGTATCGAAGTCTGACGACACAACCCCTCCGCCCGGCGATGGTTCCGGCCCAAGAGGGCAAGTGACGGTGAATGTTGGCGGGCGACGGCTGGATATCTCACACAGCCAAAACTGACAGCGCAGCAGCCTGCAGGCGTTCGAACGCGGCAAAGCGCCTGTCGTGGCAGGCAGCGAGCGCGGCGTTCGGCGAATAGACCTCGCCCACCTCCGACATCGCCGCCATGGCCGCGCGAAGGTCGGAGTGGCGCCCGGCGGCCACCGCGCCGAGCATCGCTGAGCCGAGCAGCACCGGCTCGGGGGACGTTGGCGCGTAGACCACCTTGCCGGTGGAGTCGGCGATGAGCTGCCGCACGAGCGGGCTCTGCCCGGCGCCGCCGCTGATGGCGATCGTGTCGATCTTGATGCCGCGGCCATGCATGGCCGCCAGGATCTGGCGGGCGCCATAGCCGAGGCCGCAGAGGCCGGCGACATAGAGCGCGACGAGACTGTCGGCCCCGGTCGCCATGTCCAAGCCGGCGACCAGTCCGCGCGCGTCGGGATTGGCCAAGGGGGCACGATTGCCTAGAAATTCGGGAACGACATGCAGGCCGCCGACCAGTCTGTCCGCCTTCGCCGCACCGCCATGCCGCTCCGCCTCCTGCGCCAGCCACTGGCTGAGGTTCTGGCCGCCTCGCGCCGCGATCCCCGCCAGCTCGACGGCGGCGGGGTGCATGCCGACCAGGCGATCGATGGCGGCGCCCGCGGCCGACTGGCCACCTTCGTTCAGCCACAGCCCGGGCACCATAGCGGAGAAATAGGGCCCCCACACGCCCGGCACGAAAGCCGCCTGCTCGGTCGTCGTCATGGTGCAGGCCGAGGTGCCGAAGACATAGGCCATGCGCGTGGTCACATCGCCGGCGCCGCCGTGCGCGCCGACCGAGCCGATGCCGCCGGCATGGGCATCGATCATTCCGGCGGCGACCGGCGTTCCGGGCAAAAGGCCAAGCTCGGCCGCCGCCTCGCTCGTCAAGCCGTTGGGGAGCGCGCTCCCCGGCGCCACGACCTCGGTGCCGATCCGGGCAAATTTCTCATCCGCGAGCGCGCCGAGCCCGACCTTGCGAAAATAGCCATCATCCCAGCGTGCCTCATGCGCGAGATAGGTCCACTTGCAAGTCACCGTGCAGGTCGAGCGCGCCAGGCTGCCGGTCGCACGCCAGGTGAGGAAATCGGCGAGATCCATGAACTGCCATGCCGCGGCGAAGGTCCGCGGCATGTTCTCGGCGAGCCATAAGAGCTTCGGGGTTTCCATCTCGGGCGAGATTGTGCCGCCGACATAGCGCAGCACGTCCTCGCCGGTGCCGTTGATCCTGCGCGCCTGCTCGGTGGCGCGGTGGTCCATCCAGACGATGATGTTGCGCTCGGGATCCCCTGACGGGCTGACCGTCAGCGGCTCGCCACCCGGCCCCAGAACGACAAGCGAGCAGGTGGCGTCGAAGCCGATGCCATGCACCGACTGCGCCGAGATGCCGGCAAGCGACACCGCCTCGCGGACGGTCGTAGCAACGGCGCGCCAGATGTCATTACTCGATTGCTCGACGATATGGCCTTCGGCATGCCAGGTGGCGATGTCGGCCTTGGCGGACGCAAGCATGGCGCCCGCTTCGTCGAAGACGCCCGCGCGGGCACTGCCGGTGCCGATGTCGATGCCGATGAAATGACTGCTCATAACTTCAGATCCTTCGCCCGATCCGTTCGGTTGCTATAGGTCATTGCTTTGCGGCAGGATGACAAGGTCGCGGACGGTGATGTCACCTTCGTTCCCTATCGGTGTTGCCGTTCCGGCTAGCGGCGCAGGCAAAGCTTTGCCTTGCCGCGCACGTTTGCCCATGCCAATTCGACGCCGCTGCTTGTCGTGCCGGCTGGCTAGGCCGCTTTCGCCCGGTTGATGTTGTGCAGTGTCAGCCGCCGGAAATGCGAGGGCGTCATGCCCTTTTCGGCGAGAAACTGCCGGTTGAAGTTGGAAAGGGTGTTGTAGCCGACCTCGAAGCAGATGCTGGTGATCGAAGCCTGCTCGTCGCTCATCAGCATCTGGCAGGCCAGGTTGATACGCAGCCGCTTCACATACTGAACCAGCGTCATACCGGTGTGCTGGCGGAAGGAGCGGGAGAATACACTGGGCGACTGGCCGGCGATGGCGGCCAGGTCCGTCTCGCTGAAGGGCTGGGTCAGGTTCTCGCGCAGATAGGCAAGCGCCTTGTTGATGCCGGCCGACATATAGCCCGACGGATCGGGCAGGTAGCTCGCGCTGGCCAGCATGCGCGCGCCTTCGGCGCGGCTGAGCAGACCCATTATCATCATGAACAGTTCGATGCGGCGCACGCCTTGCGAATTCATGATCTCTTCCATCAGCGGGCCAAGCTGCTTGCTGGTCTGGCGGCTGAACAGCACGCCGCGGCGCGAGGCTTCGAGCACCGGCGTCAGCGCCGCGAGCTCGGGGAAGGTGTTGATGGCGCCGTCGATAAAGCCTTCATTGAACTGGATGATGCGGCAGCGCAGCGGCACCGTCGCGTCCTTCGGCACATCGCTCACCCAGTTGTGCGGCAGGTTGGGGCCGGTCAGCACCAGATTGCCCGGCTCGAACTCGCCGATGAAGTCGCCGACGAAATAGCGGCCGCGGGTGGCGACGATGAGATGCAGTTCGTATTCCGGATGGAAATGCCAGCGCACCGTGCGGAACGGGTAACCGTGCGACCAGGCAGTGAAAGACTCGCCCGGCCTGATCTGCACAACTTCAAGATCGGGTTTCATCGCTGCTCCTCCCGTATTGAAGCCAAGGCGCGTCCCCTCTACGACGCGCCGTCCGGTTTCGGCCTCATGTCAGCCAAGCTACCGAGCCGACAAGATCTTCGCCACCATGTTCGCGTCACTCCATTGGTACTTTTTTGACTATTCTGAGCCTCCACGCCGCTGAGCGGCGCCTCAAACGACGCCGCGTTCCTCGCTCCTTATGCGGAAGGCATCGACGGCGATCGCAAGCAGGATCATCGCGCCGCCGATCATCTGAATGTAATAGGCCGAGACGTTGATGAGCTGCAGGCCGGTCTGGATGACGGTGATGAGCAGCGTGCCGCCGAGCATGCCGATGACGCGGCCGCGGCCGCCGAACAGCGAAACGCCGCCGATGACGGGTGCTGCCACGGCATAGAGCAGCGTCGTGCTGCCGACGGTCACGCTGACGCCGCCGAGATAGGAGGTGTAGAGGAAGCCGGCCACTCCAGCGAGGAAGCCGGAAGCGCTGAAGGCGCCGCGCCTCGCGCGCTTGACGTTGATGCCTGCGGCATTCGCCGCCCGGCGGTTGCCGCCGGTGGCATAGAGGTTGCGACCCCAGGCCGAATAAGCAAGCACGACATGCGCCAGGAGATAGGCGACGAAGAGGGCGATCGGCATTACCGGCCAGCTGCCGATGGTGGCGCTGCCAATGTAGCTGTAGCCTTCATCGGTCACCACCATGGTGCGGGCGTGGGTGGCGCCGAGCACCGCGCCTTGCAGAAAAAGCCCCATGGCCAGCGTCGCGATCAGCGAATTCATGCGCAAATAGGCGACGAAGTAGCCGTTGAGCAGACCGACGAGCACCCCGGCAACGATGGTGATGAGCACGGCCAGCGTCCAGTGGACGCCGAACTGCTGCATGGCATAGGCGCCGACCATGCTCGAGAAGACCAGATTGCCGACCACCGAGAGATCGATCTCGCCGACCAGAAGCGTGAAGGAGACCGCCAGCACTAGCACGCCCAGCGTGGTGGCCTGCACCAGCACGTTCTGCAGATTGCCTTCCGAAAGGAAGAAGGGATTGAGGAAGCCGGCGAGGATGCTGAACACGATGATCAGGATCCAGACCACATTGTCGAGAAGGAATTTCTTGCTGGTCATGTCTGATACTGCCCCTGTCATCGCGCCGCTCTCGCTTCGGCGATCGCATCGATGGTGATCTCGGCGCCGCGCAGCATTCGCGCGATTCGACCCTTGGAGAAGATCACCACGCGGTCGACGAGGCGCTGCATCTCTTCCGGGTCCTGCGCGAGCAGAAGCACGCTAACGCCCGCCTTCGTCGCACCGTCGATCAGGCGGTGGATCTGCTCCTTGGCGGCGACATCGACGCCGACGGTCGGTTCGTCGAGCAGAAGCAATCTCGGCTTGCGTTCCAGCAGCCGGCCAAGCAGCACCTTCTGCTGGTTGCCGCCAGACAACTCGCCGATCTCCTGGGCGCCGCTGCCCATGACGATCTCCATGGCGCCGCGCGCCTCGCGCATGCGGCGGTTCATGCCGGCGCCGCTCACCAGCCAGCCGAGCGATAGCGGCCAATTGCCGAGGTTGAGGTTCTCGGTCACCGACATCGAGCCGACCAGGCCTTCGCCGATGCGGTCATGGGTGAGGTAGGCAATGCCCGAGCCGAGGCTCTGCCCCGGCGAGCCGAGACGCGCTTCCCGGCCATCGATCAGGACGGCACCGGCCTCGATTGGCAGCAGGCCGCCCAGCGCCCGCATCAATTCCTGCGGCCCTTCGCCGAGCAGGCCGACGAGGCCGACGATCTCGCCGTGGCCGATCGCAAGATCGACCGGGCCGCCGCCGGAAAAGGATAGCCCGCTGAGCTCGATGGCCGCGCCATGATCCTTGCGGGCGCGGTGGAATTCGGCGACGTCGGCGCCGGTGATGACGCGCGCCATGGCCTCGGCCGAAAGCTCCGCCGCTTTGCCGCTGGCGGTCACCTTGCCGTCGCGCAGCACCGTGTATTCCGAACAGAGCTGGCGCACCTCGTCGTTGTGGTGCGAGATGTAGATGAAAGACGTGCCCCGTTGGGTGAGGCTCTCGACCCATTCCAGCAGATGCAGCCGCTCGGCCGCCGCAAGGCCTGCGGTCGGCTCGTCGAGGATGATCAGCGAGGCTTCGGCCGCGACCGCCTTGATGATGGCGAGCCTGCGCCTGTCGCTGGCGCCGAGGTCGCCGGCGCGCCGCCTCGGGTCGACCGGCATGCCATGGCTTTCGAGCTGGCGCGCCGCCAGGCGGCGGAGCGCGGGCCAGTCGGTCAGGCCGTAGCGTCTCGGCAGATCCGGCAGCAGAAGGTTCTCGCCGATCGAAAGGTCTTCGAAGATCTCCGAATGCTGCGACAGAAGGTGGAGTCCGCGCTTCTTGCGCGCCGTCAACGGCAGAGCCGACACGTCCTCCCCATTCAACAGGATGGTGCCACTGTCGAGGCGCAACAGGCCGGCGATGATGTTGGATAGCGTCGATTTGCCGGCGCCGTTCTTGCCGAGCAGGCCATGGATCGCGCCCCGCGACACGCTCAGCGAGACGCCGTCCAACACCGCAAGCGGGCCGAAGCGCTTGAAGACATTGTCGACGGTCAGAACAGCGTTGGCACCGTCCTGCGCAAGGCTATCGGGCACGATTGTGCCGTCGGCGTTGACCATTGGGATAACCGGCAATCTCGAAATGAGGTGAGAACGCGATGGGCGCGTTCTCACCCGCCTCGTCGGCTGCGATCTCAGCCGGCGTTCTGCTGCATCTTCCACACCTGGGTCACGACATTGGCCCAGTGGCGCGGGTCGTCGGCATTTTCCTTGGTGAGGAAGTAGGGCGGGATGGTGAGCAGCGGGCCGGACGGGCTGTCGGCGATCGTGCCCTTCTCCCAAAAATACTTCTTGTTTGCGTAAGGTCCGATCGGAACCGGCTTGCCCTTCAGCGTGTACTCTTCCAGCAGGTCGACGACGATCTCGACATAGGCGATCGGGTCCTGCGCGATGTCGGCGTCGATCTCACCCGCCTTCACCCATTCCAGCGCATTCGGCGAGGCATCGATGCTGGTCAGGATGATGTGCTTCTCATGGCCGACCGGGAACAGCCGTTTCTGCGTTTCGAGCGCCTTGCGGGCATCAACGACGAAGATGTCGGTCGGCATGTGGATGGCGTCGAGGTCCGGCCGCTCGCGCAGCGTCGCCGAGACCACGGCGAGCGCCTGCTCATGCTGGTTGTTCTGCGGCCGCGAGATGATCTCGATGTCGGGATATTTGCTCTTAAGCGTGTCCTCGAAACCGTCTTTGCGATCGCGCAGCGCCACCGCGGTCAGCGAGCCGTAATTGTTGAGCACGCTGCCCTTCGGCGAGCCGTGCTTCTTGGTGAGCAGCTCGGCGGTCTTCTCCGCCGCCATGACGCCCGACTGCTTGTTGTCGAAGGTCACCGAAGCGGCTACCTCTCCGCCGGTAAGCACGGTGTCGACCATGCCGAGCGGCACGCCGAGCGACTTCGCCTTCTTGCTCAGTGGGATGAGCAGCTCCGAATCCAGCGCGTCGGAAATGAGGTAGCGCGGCTTCTGCAAGAGCAGGCTGTTCCAGTCGTTGACCTGCGCGTTGGCATCGCCATTGGCGTCCTTGCCGACGAATTCCAGGCCGAGGCCTTCGACCTCGCGCTTCAGCGCCTCCTGCAGCACGACGAAGAAGAAGAAGCCGAGATAGCCGGTCTCCCAAGCCACAACCTTGGAGGTCGTGCCTTGCGCCGCGGCGCGCTCGCCGCCCGCCAGCAACAGGCCGCCGGCAGTGGCTGCCGCGCCCTGCAAAAGCGCGCGGCGGTTCAATGTTAAGCTCTTGGTCTCGCAACCCATGTCTCGCTCCCTGAAATGGTTGGAATCTTTGCCGGTAGAGCTTTCCACCAAGCCCGCCCGGCGGGGCACTCAGCCCCAAACATCCCCCGGAACGTTTCCTCCCCCGGACGATCTGATCAGGCTAGGCGCGCGCTATCCGGCCAGCCACCACGTTCCGGGGCGGGTGTTAGTACTTTTTTGATTCCGCTAGTGAAAGCCGAGGCCGCGATTACGACTGCGCTACAACATGCTCGACCTCCGGCGCGTTGCATTCGGAGTCAAAAATCTATGTGTCGCGGAAAGCGCAACCGGTAGCTCGCGCCGCAAGCCGCGGCTATCTGTCTGGCGGAGGGCCGCGCGTCGAAACCGAAGGGATGGAGAGAATGAAGCACTGGATCGGAACCTGGAGCGCAAGCCCGATGAACGTCTGGCCGGGAGACGCCGTGCTCTATGGCTTCCACCGGCAGACGGTACGCCAAGTCGTGCGCGTCAGCACCGGCGGTGAGAGGTTGCGATTGAGGCTGTCCAACGAATATGGCGCCTCGCCGATTCGGATCGGCGCCGCGACCGTCGCGCTTGCCGCGAAAGACGGCGCGGTCGACGCCGGCAGCATCCGGCAGGTGACGTTCGGCGGCGAACGGCAGACCGATCTAGCGCCCGGCGCGCCGCTGCTCAGCGATGTTGTGGACCTAGCGGTTCCCGATCTCGGGCAGATCGCGATCAGCCTCTATTTCCCCGATTTCGCTCCGATCGAGACCTATCACTACGAGGCGCAGCAGACCGCCTACATCTCCGAAATCGGCGACTTCGCCGGCGCAGCCGAACTGCCGGTGCAGCAGACCTCGACCAGCCGCTATTTCCTCAGCGCCGTGCTGGTCGAGAGCGGGCCGGACAGTGGCTCTCTGGTTTGTCTCGGCGATTCCATCACCGACGGCTTCGGCTCGACCGTCGACGGCAATGCGCGCTGGCCGGACCGGCTGGCGGAGCGGTTTGCGAAAAGCGGCCGGCTGTCAGGCATCGGCGTCCTCAACCAGGGGATCGGCGGCAACCGCGTGCTTGCCAGCCGCGCCCGCGGCGCCAACGCGCTCGCCCGCTTCGACCGCGACGTTCTGGGCTTTCCCAACGTCCGATGGGTCTCGGTGCTGGAAGGCATCAACGACATCGGCTGGCCGGAAACCATGCTTGCCGGCCGTCAGGAGGCCGTCGCCGTCGAAAGCCTGATCGCGGCTTACCGGCAATTGATCGCACGCGCCCGCCTCAACGGCATCAAGGTGCTGCTTGGCACGCTGCCGCCCTTCGGTGGCGCCTTCGAAGGCCAGCCGCTCAGAACCTTCTACTCTGCGACCAAGGAGCGCGACCGCGAGGCGGTGAACGCCTGGATCAGGACATCGGGCGAAGCCGATGCCGTCGTCGATTTCGAGCGTGCGCTGGCCGATCCCGCCAACCCGTCGAGGCTGCTCGCCGCCTTCGATTGCGGCGACGGCCTGCATCCGTCCGACGGCGGCTATGCCGAGATGGCTAGGCTGTTCGAGGAAGCTTTCGAGAGCTTGCTTCGCGGCCAATAGGATTACCTGGTTCTGCGAGTGGCGGCTGCTGCCCGCGCCGGCGCCTTCTGGATGTTGGCGGCGCTGCCCATGTCACCATTCTTGGTGCGACCCGCCCCGGTCGTGCTCCAATATCGGCGCCCGTCGTCGGGTGCAATTCGGCGAAAACACGGATGGCCAACCTCAGAACAGGACGACGAGCACTTAGCATAATGGACCTGACAGAAGAGCTCAGCTGTCCAGGAACAAACTGCAAGTCTTTCCGGTTTGGTGACCGAACCGATTGCGGTCACGAAAATGGTTGGACATAGAAGACATAATAATGAGCAGATTGCGCAGCTACTGAGGCGCCAGTTTTCCAGTGAGATAATGAGGCGCCATCTGCGTGCACTTCCGCTGTTTCGGACCGAGAGGTGGCTCCCTGACCGGCTTGCCGGGTTGATGGAGGTTTTAAAGCGAAGTGAGGGTCGAGGACGACGGCGTTGATTCTTGCTTCTGGCCTGAAGCGTCGACGTCAGGCTGGACGCAAAGGTCGTCTTTCGATCCCAATGGAGAAGAGATGGTGAGCAATGCGGCCGCTCAATAAGGCGTTGCTTGGGGCTGTGGCAGGCGTCGCGGCGACCATGGCGATGACATCAACGATGAGGCGCCTGCACGCAGTCCTGCCCGACGACGAGCGCTATCCGCTCCCGCCTCGCGAGATCGTCGACCGCACTTTTCCAGCTGTTGACGAGCGCGAAGCACGTTCAAGAACACTGCTTGCGCATTTCGGGTTTGGCGGTCTCACCGGTGCTTTGTTTGCCCTGCTGCCCACCACTCGAGGGAGCGGGATCGCCTATGGTTTATGCATCTGGGCGCTGAGCTATCTCGGTTGGATTCCCGCCGCCCGCATTCTGACCCCGGCGCACCGTCACCCCATCAGGAGAAACATGCTGATGATTGCAGCTCATGTCGTTTGGGGCCTGACGCTTTCGAGATCACTGAGAGAAATGGAACGCGCCGCCATCGAGGCGTTCGACCAGCAAGCCGAGAGGAGAAGCCGGTGACCGGGCGGCGCGTTCTGCGGAACGATCCGACCCTTCGGCCCGCCGCGCTGTCTTGTCCGGCGGGACATCGGCAATGAAGGTTCTCGTAACGGGATCGAACGGTCTCATCGGCACAGCGGTGTGCGCGCGTTTGGTCGCGTCAGGGCACGAGGTCGTGCGGGCCTCACGACGCCGATCAAGCCGGGCCGGGGAGGCGGGAACGGTCGCCATCGATATGGCGAAGGCGCTCGCCCCCGAGAACTGGGGCAGTGCTCTTCAAGGCGTTGACGTGGTGGTGAATTGTGCCGGTGTTCTGCAGGACAGCGCCAGCGAAAATGCGACAGGGGTTCATGCATTGGGCGCAGCGGCGCTGTTTCGTGCCTGCCAGCAAGCCGGGGTGCGCCGGGTCATCCACTTTTCCGCTATCGGCGTCGATCGTGAGCAACCCTCGGCCTTCTCCGCCAGCAAATATGCCGGCGAGGAGGCCTTGATGACGCTCGACTTGGATTGGGTCGTGCTGAGACCCTCCGTCGTTCTGGGCCGCCCCGTTTTTGGAGCGAGCGCCCTGTTTCGCGGCCTTGCCGCGCTTCCTCTGCTGCCCTCCATGCCCGGCTCCGGCCGTCTGCAGGTGGTTCAACTTGAGGACGTGGTCGAAACGGTGGCGTTTTTCCTCAGCCCTGACAGCCCGTCACGGATCGCTCTCGACCTTGCTGGTCCGGACGCCTTCGCAATGGAGGAGGTAGTCGCGCATTACCGCAGGTGGCTTGGATGGGACGAGGCTCGCGTCCTGGCTCTCCCGAGATGGGCGGCGCGTCTACTTTATCGGCTGGGTGACGCCGTCAGTGTGCTGGGATGGCGCCCTCCCATGCGCACCAACGCCGCCCTTGAGATCAGCCGGGGAGCCACCGGTGATCCCGGACCCTGGAAGGCGATAACCGGGATCGAGCCGCGAGGTCTCCCGACAGCACTCGCCGCAAACCCAGCCACGGTGCAGGACAGGTGGTTTGCCGGCCTCTACTTCATCAAACCCGCGATCTTCACGGTGCTGCCGTTCTTCTGGATCATGACCGGAATCATATCCTTGACAACCGGATGGCAGAGCGGCGTCCAACTCCTGATCGGTACCGCGGTGAGCGCGCTGGCGGCGCCGTTGGTCATCGCCGGCGCGCTGGCCGACCTGGTCATCGGCCTTCTCATCGCGCTTCGCAAAACCGCGCGCGTTGGGCTCTGGGGAGCGATCGGCGTATGCGTTTTTTATGCATTGGCCGGCACGCTCCTGCGGCCCGATCTGTGGAATGAACCGCTCGGCCCGCTGATGAAGATCCTGCCGATCGTTCTTCTGCACTTCGTCGCATTGGCGATCCTGGAGG
>NZ_RZSR01000611.1:0-3683 GCF_004023265.1 Mesorhizobium sp. M1A.F.Ca.IN.020.06.1.1 | reverse complement strand
GCCCGGCGATGTCGGCGCGGATGGCGTCGGCCTTTTCCGCGGAGCCGCGCGCCTGCTCCTCGATGACGCGCTCGAGCAGGCTGACGACGAAGGTGACGCCGGAAGCCTTCACCGCCTGCAGGTCGACGGGGGAGAGCAGGATCGGCTTCTTGGCGTCGCGCTGAGACTCGAAGCTGTTGGCTGCGATGTCTTCCAGTGTGCCGATCGCCTTGGCCCGGGCCGAGCGCACGTAGGCGGCCGGGTCCTTCAGCTCGCAGAGGTCGCGCACGGTAGGCGCCGCGCTCGACGTGATGTCGATGACCTCGCCTGCGCGCACCGTGACCACCAGCGGATGGGAGGCTTCGCTGATCCTGGCGCGGCCGACGAAAAGGCCGTCGCCAGGGAGGCGGGTTAAATCGGTCATGGTCTTCTGTCCTCTCGATTGTCGCGCGGCACTTTCCCCGGATTTAAGGCAAACGTCTATCCCATCGATGGCGAGGTTATGAGCCAATGGCATGCTGTCACATAGCCAAGCGCCGACTGGCCCATCGGGTCCCCTTTCAAGCTCATGAAATCAGCAATAGGATTTTCACGAGCCTCCAGCGCCTCAGGTGACCAATTGCCCGCAGCCTTTTCCGATCCGATCTGGCAAAAGCCCCCAACAGCTCCGGCGTTGCAGTCCGAGCTGTCGAGCGACGGCACGCTCGACGCGGTGATCGTCGGCGGCGGCATCATGGGTCTGTCGACCGCCTTGCACGCGGCCCGCGCCGGTCTTTCCGTCCAGGTGCTGGATGCCGGCGCGATCGGGCAGGGCGCGTCGGGCTTGAACGGCGGCCAGGTCATTCCCGGCCTCAAATATGATCCCGAATGGCTGATCGAGCACTTTGGCAAGGAGCGCGGCGAGGCCCTGGTCGACTTCGCCGCCTCGACGGCCGACGCGGTGTTCGACGTGATCCGTGACGAGAAGCTTGCGGTGCCGTTCACGCGGAACGGTTGGATCCAGGCCGCGCACACCGAGACCGCATTGAAGGCGGCGGCGAACCGGGATCGGCAATGGCGGGCTCGCGGCGCCGACGTCAAGCTGCTCGACCGAGCCGAGATCGCCGCGATGACCGGCGCCAAGGGCTATCTTGGCGGCTGGCTCGACCGCCGCGCCGGCGTCATCGATCCGCTGTCCTACACGCTCGAGCTTGCCCGCGTCGCCTCGGACGTCGGCGTCGGGATCGCCGAACAGCAGCGGGTGGTGAGGCTCACCAAGGAAGCGGGCGTCTGGCGGGTCTCCACGCAAGGCGGCGCCGAACTGCGCGCGAAGGCGGTCGTGCTCGCCACCAACGCCTATACGGACGGCCTGCTCCCCGGGCTTGCCGGGACGATTGTGCCTCTGCTTTCCTTCCAGATCGCCACGGCGCCGCTGCCGGCCGAGCTTGCGGCAAGCATCCTGCCCGGGGGGCAAGCCTTTTCCGATTCCCGCCGCATCTTGGTCTATTACCGCAAGGGCCCTGATGGCCGGATGGTGTTGGGTGGACGCGGCCGCATGGCCCTGCCTTCAAGCGCGGCCGACTGGGCGCATTGCGAACGCGCGCTGCTGCGCCTCTATCCGGCGCTTGCCGGCATCGCCGTCGAAAAGCGCTGGTTCGGCCGTGTGGCGATGACCCCGGATCATCTTCCGCACCTGCATGAGCCGGAGAAGGGCCTGCTCGCCGTGGTCGGTTGCCAGGGCAGGGGCGTCGGGCTGATGAGCGCGCTGGGCAAGCGCATGGCGGGTTACCTCGCGACCGGCGATGTCAGTCAATTGCCTTTCCCGCTGTCGCCGATCCGGCCGATCCCGCTCCACGCCTTCCGCCAGGTCGGCGTTGCCGCCACCATCGCCTGGTATCGGATGCTGGATGCCTTCGAGCGCTGAGTTGAACGCGTGCAGCGCATCACCGATTTAGCTTGACAGTTTCAGGAATATGAAAAATCATTGGCGGATTTCAAAATCCGATGGGCAGCTAGCAGATGTCCACCATCGTTGCAGCGCGGCCATCGCCGGAAACCCGCATCTCGCCGGTCTTCCGCTTTGCCATGCTGTTGCCCGGCGGGCTGGTCACCTTCTTCCTCATCCTCTTTGCCCTCGGCCTTGTGCTCTTCCTTGCCTTCAGGAGCAATGACGGCTCGCTGCTCGGCGCCGGCTTGACCGCGGCAAACTTCGTAACTGTGGCCACCGATCCGCTCTACTGGACGGTGACGCTGCGCTCGCTGGTCATCGCCGGCCTGGTGACGCTCGCCACCGTCGCTACTGCATATCCGGTCGCCTACTACCTCGCCTTCCATGCCGGCCGTCGGCGCAACCTGCTGCTCTTCCTGGTCACGCTGCCGTTCTGGACCAGCTACCTTTTGCGCGTCTTTGCCTGGAAGATCGTGCTTGCCTATAACGGCGTCCTGAACTCGGCTTTCATCGAAAGCGGCCTCTGGTCGGAGCCGACGCTCGCCTTCCTCAACACGCCGGCGGCGGTGGTGGTGACGCTTGCGCACGCCTACGCGCCTTTCGCCATCCTGCCCATCTACGTGGCGCTGGATACCATCCCGAAATCGCTGCTCGAAGCCGCCTCCGATCTCGGCGCGCGCCCGTTCACGTCGTTCCGCCGCGTCGTGCTGCCCAATTCGATGCCGGGCGTGCTGGCGGCGGCTCTCGTCGTCTTCGTGCCGACCGTCGGCGACTATGTCACGCCGGCTATGGTCGGCGGCCCGGCCAGCACCATGATCGGCACGCTGATCCAGTCGCAATTCGGCAAGGCCAATGACTGGCCGTTCGGCGCGGCCCTGTCGGTCTGCGTCATGCTGGTCATCCTGTGCGTGGTCCTGGTCGCGCGCGGCGCCGACCGCCGGTTTGGCAGCCGCACATGAGCGCGGCGCGCAAAGAGGCAAATGCGGGCGGTCGCTGGCTCGGCCTCTATGTGCTTGCCTATCTCGTCTTCCTCTATCTGCCTATCCTTTTGATCCCGCTGTTTTCCTTCAACGATTCCATCCAGGCGGCGTTTCCGCTGCAGGGCTTCACGCTCGGTTGGTACGAGACCCTCTACGGCAATCCGGCGCTGTCCGGCGCTTTGGCCAACAGTCTCGTCATCGGTGTCGTTGCTGCCTCGGGGGCAACGCTTTGCGGCATCACCGTTTCCTATATGGACCTTTACGGCCGCTCGCCGCTCGCGGCTACGATCAGTGCCATAGCCCGGCTGCCGATCCTAATCCCCGGCGTCATCGTCGGCATCTCGCTCTTGATCCTGGTCAATCTCATTGGCCTCGGCCCGTCGCGCGTTGCAATCGTGCTCGGCCATATCCTGGTGGCGCTGCCGACGACGGTGGTGGTGATGCGCAGTCGATTCGCCGCGATCCCAAAGACCATTCGCGAGGCGGCGCTCGACCTTGGGGCGTCGGACTGGACAACGTTCCGGCGCGTCATGCTTCCGCTCAGCCTGCCGGCGGTGCTGTCGGCCTTCATGCTCGCCTTCCTGACCTCCTTCGACGAGTTCATCGTCGTCTTCTTCCTCGCCGGCACCGAGCCGACGCTGCCGCTCTACATTTGGAGCCAACTGCGCTTCCCGCGTTCGCTGCCCACGGTGATGGCGCTCGGAACGGTGATCCTGGCCGTGTCCTTCGTCATCGCCACCCTCGCCGAGATCCTGCGCCATCGCGGCCTCGGCGCCGCGCGCCGCAATCCAGCCTGA
>NZ_RZSR01000610.1:0-3696 GCF_004023265.1 Mesorhizobium sp. M1A.F.Ca.IN.020.06.1.1 | reverse complement strand
GCCTTGGTCGATGCGACGGCCAACGGTCGGGCAGCGGCGCGGGCGCGGAAGCCGATATCGGCCATCAGCGCCACCGTATCTTCCCCGGATTTGTCATGCAGCTTCAGCATGGTTCATCCTCCGCTGGGTCATTCGTCGGCCAAAACTTGGTCGTCGGCCAATACTTGATCACTGGATCGACTTACCACAAGGTCGTCGCGATGGATCATCGCCGAGCGCGCCTCGTAGCCGAGCACATTTTCGATCTCGGCCGTCTTCAAACCCGCGATCCTTACGGCATCGGCGGCATCATAGGCAACCAGCCCGCGCGCGATCTCGCGGCCCTCGGGCGACAGGATCGCCACCGTGTCGCCGCGCGAGAAATTGCCGCTGACGAGCTTGACGCCGGCCGGCAGCAGCGACTTGCCCGATTTCAGCGCGCCGATGGCGCCGGCATCGACGGTGAGCCTCCCGGCCGGCTCCAACTGTCCCGCGATCCAGGTCTTGTAGCCCTTCACCGGGTTGGCGCTGGGCTTGAAGAAAGTGGCGCGTTCGCCGCGCTCGATCGCCATCAGCGGCGACAGGCGCGTGCCGGCGGTGATGATCATCGCCGTGCCGGCGGCGTTTGCGATCTTGCCCGCGTCGAGTTTCGTCCGCATGCCGCCGCGCGAGAGTTCCGAAGCGGCCGCACCCGCCATCGCCTCGATGTCCGGCGTGATGCGCTCGACCACCGGAATGAACTTGGCTTGCGGGTCCTTGGCCGGCGGCGCCGTATAGAGCCCGTCGATGTCGGAAAGCAGCACCAGAAGATCGGCGCCCATCATCGTCGCCACCCGCGCCGCCAGCCGGTCGTTGTCGCCATAACGGATTTCGGAGGTCGCGACCGTGTCGTTCTCGTTGATGACCGGCACCGCGTTCATCTTGAGCAAGGTCGAGATCGTGGCGCGGGCGTTAAGGTAGCGGCGGCGCTCCTCGGTATCGCCGAGGGTCAACAGAATCTGCCCGGATTTGAGCCCGTCCCTGCCCAGCGCATCCGACCAGGCGCCCGCAAGCGCGATCTGTCCGACGGCCGCCGCCGCCTGGCTTTCCTCGAGCTTCAGCGCGCGTTTGCCAAGCCCGAGAATGGTGCGGCCGAGCGCGATGGCGCCCGAGGAGACGACGAGCACCTCCGCGCCGGCATTGGCGAGCACCGCGATGTCTGCGGCTAAAGAGGTCAGCCAATCGCGCTTCAGGCCGGTCGCGCGGTCGACGAGCAGCGCCGAGCCGATCTTCACGGTTATGCGCCGGTATGATTTCAGCGATTTCATGGGTTTTGCCGCCAGCGCGTATCGACAGGAGCGGGAACGGCATCGCGCGCCTCGGCGACCACCGCCATCAGCGCGCGCTGCACAGCCTCGACGCCTTCGCCGGTGACGGCTGACAACAGCATCGGCGCGCGGCCGGCGGCGCGTTTCAGCGAGGCAGCCTTCTTCTTGCGGGCGTCCGCGTCGAGGATGTCGACCTGGCTGAGGGCGACGATCTCAGGTTTGTCGGCCAGCCCATGGCCATAGGCCGCGAGCTCGGCGCGCACGGTCTTGTAGGCCTTGCCGGGATTTTCCTCCTGCGCCGAGACGAGATGGAGCAGCACGCGCGTGCGCTCGACATGACCGAGGAAGCGGTCGCCGATGCCGACGCCCTCATGCGCGCCCTCGATCAGGCCGGGGATGTCGGCCAGCACGAATTCGCGGCCGTCGATGCGGGCGACGCCGAGGCCCGGATAGAGCGTGGTGAAGGGATAGTCGGCGATCTTCGGCTTGGCGGCGGTGACAGCGGCAAGGAAGGTCGACTTGCCGGCGTTGGGCAGGCCGACAAGGCCGGCATCGGCGATCAGCTTGAGCCGCAGCCAGATGCTCAACTCCTCGCCCGGCTGGCCGGGATTGGCGCGGCGCGGCGCCTGGTTGGTCGAGGTCTTGAAATGCTGGTTGCCGAAGCCGCCATTGCCGCCCTTGGCGAGCAGAAAGCGTTGGCCGACCTCGGTTAAATCGCAGATCAGCGTCTCATTGTCCTCGGCGAATACCTGGGTGCCGGCCGGCACTTTCAGCGTCGCGTCGGCGCCCTTGGCGCCCGTCATGTTGCGGCCCATGCCGTGCATGCCGGTCTTGGCCTTGAAATGCTGCTGGTATCGGTAGTCGATCAGTGTGTTCAAGCCATCGACGGCTTCGACCCAGACATCGCCGCCGCGGCCACCGTCGCCGCCGTCCGGACCGCCGAACTCGATGAATTTCTCGCGGCGGAACGACATCGATCCGGCACCACCGTCGCCGGACCGGATGTAAACTCGGGCTTGGTCGAGGAATTTCATCGGATTTTCAGGTTTCTGCTATTGCGCTTGCGGGATTGCTCTAAACCAAGGTGGAGCCAAGGGCGAGGCCCGTTTGCAACTAAAGCGCCGGATGCACTTTAGCCAGGGGCGCGGTAGCACTGTTCGCGGGCGAGACCGGGAGGCGGGAATGAAGCTTGTCACTTACAATATCCAGTATGGCATCGGCCTCGACGGCAAATACGATGTCGGCCGCATCGCCGACGCGGTGCGCGGCGCCGATGTCATCGCCCTGCAGGAAGTCACCCGCAACAACCCGCGCAACGGCGACCGCGACATGGTGGCCGAGATCGGCGAGGCGCTGCCGGACTATTTTGTCGCCTATGCCAGCAATTTCGAGGTCAATATCGGCTCGCGCCTGGATGCCGGCCGCGCCGTCACCCGCACCTTCCAGCTCGGCAACATGGTGCTGTCGAAGACGCCCATTCATCTGTCGCGTAATCTCCTTCTGCCGCGCAGCCGCAGCCTGGAGCGGATGAACTTCCAGCGCGGCGCGCTGGAGGCGCTGATCGAGACGCCACTCGGCTTCATCCGCTTCTATTCCACCCATCTCGACCACCGCAGCCCCGTCGAGCGTCAGAGCCAGATCCGTTTCCTGCGCCAGCGCCTGCTCAACTACGCGCTGGAAGGCGGCGGCCTTTCCGGCATTCCCGAAATCGGCCTGCCGGACCTGCCCTATCCGGAAGCCTTCATCGTCATGGGCGACTTCAACATGCTGCCCGGATCGCCCGAATATGTCGAACTCGCCGGACGTCCGGACCATGAATTCGGCATGCCTCTCACCGCCGATCTCGCCGTCGATGTCGCCCAGCGCCTGGAGGTTTCCGGCCTCTTCACCTGGATCGACCCCAATCGTCCCAACGATGCGGGCCGCCACAAATGCATCGACTACGTCTTCACCAGCGCTTCGCTCGCCGGCTCGCTGAAGCGCCTGTGGGCCGACCGGCAGGCGCGCGGATCGGACCACCTGCCGGTCTGGGTCGAATTGGGCTGAGTCGTCTTTGAGCGCC
Organism: Mesorhizobium sp. M1A.F.Ca.IN.020.06.1.1; assembly: GCF_004023265.1. Lineage (NCBI taxonomy): Bacteria > Pseudomonadati > Pseudomonadota > Alphaproteobacteria > Hyphomicrobiales > Phyllobacteriaceae > Mesorhizobium > Mesorhizobium sp. M1A.F.Ca.IN.020.06.1.1. The sequence continues at coordinate 348 of NZ_RZSR01000610.1, read as the reverse complement.
GACGCCTAGGCGTGTTGCTATTCAGGTCAGGCTGAGCCGAAAATGACGGCTTCCGAGAACCGGAGCGGAGCGTACTGAAAGTACGCGAGCACCGGAAGCGCAGGAAACCGTCATTTGCAGGCCGGCTTCACCTGAATTTCAACATGCCTAGAAGTGCACCCAGTTGCGCAGGCTCGTCCAGGTCTTGCGGTCCAGCCGGTAGCGCTCGACCGGCACCTGGCCGGCGACGATCGAGTTCAGCATGCCCTGGCCGGCATACTGAAAGCCGCACTTGTGGATGACGCGGCGCGATGCCGGATTGATGACCCTGGTCGAGGCATGCAGCACCTGGATCGAGGTCTTCTGGAA
>NZ_RZSR01000609.1:0-3699 GCF_004023265.1 Mesorhizobium sp. M1A.F.Ca.IN.020.06.1.1 | reverse complement strand
GCTGTCTATCCTTCCTCCGTCATCGGCCCCACCGTCGGTTTCGTCAGGCTTCCGCATGGCGATGGCTTGCCGCTGCCGACCTATGAAAGCGCGGGCGCGGCCGGGATGGACCTGCGAGCCGCGGTGCCGGAAGACCGGCCGCTGCTTATCCTGCCCGGAAAACGCGCGCTGGTGCCGACCGGGCTGATCGTGGAAATCCCGGAAGGCATGGAAGGCCAGGTGCGGCCGCGCTCCGGCCTCGCCTTCAAACATGGGCTGACCGTGCTCAACACGCCCGGCACCATCGACAGCGATTACCGCGGCGAGGTGAAAGTGCTGCTCGTCAATCTTGGCGATGAGGACTTCGCGGTGACGCGCGGCATGCGGATCGCGCAGATCGTGTTTGCGGCAGTCACGCAGGTGGCCAGCGAAGAACGGGCGCTCGCCGGCGGCACGGCGCGCGGCGCCGGCGGTTTCGGATCGACCGGCACCGCATAAATGCACGTCCCAAAACTGGTCATCTTCGATTGCGACGGGGTTCTGGTCGACACCGAGAACCTTGCCAATCGGCGCCTCGCCGACTGGCTTTGTGAAGCGGGCTTTCAAACCACATTCGAATATTGCCGCAAGATCTTCTCGGGCCGCAGCATGGCCTCGGTGCAGAAAGAGATCGAAGAGGCGACCGAGGCCCGGCTCGGCGCCGACTTCGTCGAACGCTGGAACGCCGGCCTGCCGGATCTATTCGCGCATGGCGTCGAGGCGATCCCTCACGTGCGCGATTTCATCGAAAAGGTGCGCGCCGCCGGTATTGCCTATTGCGTCGCCTCGTCGGCGCGGGTTTCGAAGATGCATATCACGCTCGGGCAGACCGGCTTGTTGCCGCTGTTCGAGCACGCCATGTTTTCCTCGACCATGGTCGGGCGCGGCAAGCCGTTCCCGGACCTCTTCCTGCATGCGGCAAAGACGATGGGCTTCGCGCCGGTCGACTGCATCGTCATCGAGGACAGCGTCGCCGGCACCCAGGCCGGCATTGCCGCCGGCATGCGCGTGTTTTCCTATCACGCCGATCCATTCTCGGACCGCGACGGGCTGGCGGGCGCCGGCGGGATCCTGTTCGACGACATGCGGGACCTCGCAGGACTGGTGCCGATCCTTTGATCGGACACTGGAGCGGTTCCGCTTTCGTCGAATTGCCGACCCGCTCTATGATTTAGTTTACGCAATTCCGGACGGAAAACTGGTTCACATTCTTCCTGGAATTGCTCCGGGCTGTGCGGCGAAATCTTCCGTGCTAGCGTGCAGCCGTCAAACAGCCGGCGGCTCCCACCCCATGAAATTCACCCTGCTTCGCCTCGCCCTCGCTCTTGTGCTTCTGTTATGGTTTTGGGGCCCGGCGAGCGCGGAAAATGTCAGCTTTCCGGACTTTGCCAGCGCCATCCCGGGCCACAAGGACGTCACCTATCTCGATCTGGCCAGGATGGTCATCCCCGATCTGGCGTTGAACGCCGATGGCTTCTACCACGGCGGCTTGCCGATCGAAATGCGCCATGTCGCCGGTCCGGACAGCGGTGGCTCGCCGCCTGAGACATCAAGCCTGCCCAATGCTGCGGTGCTGGCCATCAAGGCCGGCGGCAAGGACCGGCTGACCATGTTGTTCGATCTCGGCGACTCTCCCGACAGCGCCGAGGGCTATGCGATGCTGGCGCTCTACGATCTGACCGGCGGCAAGCCGGCGCTGCTCGACGCGGTCAATGTCGCCGTCGATCGCAGCACCTATTTTCGCGAACCGAACAAACTGTCGGTCGGCGCCGGTGACGATATCCTCATCACCATGAGCACGCATTTCAATTCGAGCCAGGGCTATGTGATCACGCCGTTGATCATGGTGCGCAACGACAAGTTCGAACTGATCGACATGATCTACACGTTCGATGAAAGGCTATGCACCTACAGCCGCAAGCAGGACATCGCTTTTAAGGCCGTTGCCGACGGCCGGCCGCATGAAGCCGTCAAGGTGACGGTGACCGACGCCACGATACCAAGCGGCGAAAGCTGCGACGATGAGGCGCCCGAGGCGTCCTCGAAGGACATTTCAGCCATCTATCATTGGGATAAGAAAACGTCGCGCTACGTGGCGGGTTCAGACGCCCTCAAACGGTTGTCAGCAGAGAACGAGAAACGCTTCTGAGCCGAGCGCATTCGTTTGCCCGAGCGGGGCGACCGCGATAAATTCCCGGCACGACCCATGATTGAGGACCCGCCATGGACAAGGGCAAGATTTTTCGCGATCTGCACGCCTCGACCTTCGTCATGCCCAATCCCTGGGATGTCGGCACCACTAAGCTTTTGGCTTCCTTCGGCTTCAAGGCGCTGGCCACGACCAGCGCCGGCTTCGCCTTCTCGCGCGGCCTGCCCGACGGCGCCGTGACGTTCGAGGCCATGATCCACCATTGCCGCGAAGTGACGGCGGCAACCGACCTGCCGGTTTCGGCTGATCTCGAGCGCGGCAAGGGCGACAGCGCCGAGCAGGCCGCAGAAACCATCTTCGCGGCGGAAGCCGCGGGCCTTGCCGGCTGCTCGATCGAGGACCATACGGGCGATCTAGAGTATCCAATCTACGAGTTCTCGCATGCAGTCGAACGCGTCGCCGCGGCCGCCGAGGCGGCGCGCGCCTTGAAGCACGATTTCCTCTTCACCGCGCGGGCCGAGAATTTCCTTTGGGGCAAGACCGATCTCGACGACACGATCAAGCGTCTGCAGGCTTTCGAGAAAGCCGGCGCCGACGTGCTCTACGCGCCGGGCCTGAGCGACATCGACACCGTGCGGACGGTCTGCTCCGCGGTCAGCAAGCCGGTCAATGTCATGGCGCGGCCCGGCTTCACCGTGGCCGACCTTGCCGCGGCCGGGGCCAAACGCGTCTCGCTCGGGCCATGGCTGACGAATTTCGCCTTTGGCATGCTGGAAACCGCTGCGCGGGAAATCCAGCAGGACGGCACCTTCGGCTTCACCCGTTCGGCGATGCCGTTCGGCAAGCTGCAGGCGCTGTTCCGCGGGGGCGGTACCGAGCAGGATTAGAGCGTTCAGCGTTTCACGGAAACACCGAACCGCTCTATCCCCTTGTTGCGCATTTCCGGACGGAAAACCGCTACGCGCTTTTCCTGGAATTGGGCTGGACCGGGTCCCGCGCCGAAACCGCCTTGTGCAGACGCACCATCATGGCGGCGGCAAAGAGCGGGGTCAAAAGGTTGAGCAGCGGCACGGCAAGGAAGACCGCGATCAGCAGTCCGGCCAGGAATACCGTGCCCGCATACTTCCGGCGCAGCGCCTTGGCTTCAGCCTCGGGGCGGAAGCGCATGGCGGCGAACTCGAAGAATTCGCGACCCAGCAGATAGCCGTTGACGATGAAGAAGGCGGCGAGGTTGATGCCCGGCACGAGGAGCAGCAGTAGGGCGACGATGTTGCCGAGGATCACGACGCCAAAGAATTTTATCGCCAGCGCCAGCGACTGCAGCACCGGCACGGCGCGGCCGGGCAGATCGCCGGGATAGTCGGTGCGCTCGACCACCTCGGCGATATCGTCGAGGAACAACCCTGCGACGATCGCCGTCACGGGTGCCACGAGCAGCGCCATGCCCATTGTCAACAGGATGCCGGCGATGATGCCGCTCAGCCATCCTGCCCAGGACGGCAGGCCGGCCACAAATGCCTGCAGCCACGGCC
>NZ_RZSR01000608.1:2896-3699 GCF_004023265.1 Mesorhizobium sp. M1A.F.Ca.IN.020.06.1.1 | reverse complement strand
CTTCACGACGGCTCCGTCCGTTTCTGCCAAGCTTGCAGCTAGGGCCCGAAACGCAGCGAAATCAAAGATCAAGATTTTGGTCCGGTATGTGCTAATCCTATACCGGGAGGAAGAGATGCGTTTTTCCGGGCTCAGCGTTCGTCAACTGGAGGCCTTCGAGGCAACGATGGTGGCCGGCTCCGTGTCGGGCGCTGCGATCGCGCTCAACGTCTCGCAGCCGAGCGTCAGCCGGCTGCTGCAGGAGCTGGAGATCGACACCGGCCTCAGCCTGTTCGATCGATCGCACGGTCGGCTGGTTCCGACCGAGCAGGGCCTGCTGTTCTACGGCGAGGTCGGCAAGACGTTTCATGGCGCGCGCAATCTGATCATGGCGGCGCAGGAGATCAGGGAACTGAAGCGCGGCGTCGTGCGGATCGGGACGCTGGCGGCGATGTCCTTCAACATCGTGCCGGATGCGATCCAGCAGCTTCGGATGCGCTTTCCGGAGGCAAGGACCACCATCGCGGTGCGCAGCTCGACGGAGATCGTCTCCTCCGTCGCCTCGCGCCTGACCGACGTCGGCCTGGTGGACGCGGGCGTTTCCTTCCTGGATGCCAAATGCGTCGCCACTTTCGAGCGCAATAGCGTTTGTGTCATGGACCAGAAGCATCCGCTTGCCGAGAGCGAAGGGGTCCGGCTGGAGGATTTTTCCCGCTATCCGTTCGTATCGCTGGGCGAGCTCTATTTCCGGCGCAGCCGCGACGGCGCGAGGCTGCTCGAAGTGACCGCGGCCAACACCGTCGCCGACATCTTCCAGTCATTCT
>NZ_RZSR01000608.1:0-2886 GCF_004023265.1 Mesorhizobium sp. M1A.F.Ca.IN.020.06.1.1 | reverse complement strand
TTCTTGGCTTGCGCGCTGGTCAGGGGCGGCCGCTCGCTGGCTGTGGTCGATCCGTTCACTGCGGGCTTCTATTCCGAGTTCGGACTGGCACTCAGGCCAATCCAGTTCGACATTCCGTTTCGCATCTCGATCATCGTCAATGATCGGTCGGCGACGGGGGCGGCGGCCGGCAAGGTCATCGAGGCGATGACCGATCTGATCGGCCGTTAATCAGCATTGCCGGCCGCCGGTCATGGATGCTTCCTATCGCTGAGCGGCTGATATCGGAAACGGCACCACTTCGGCCTCGGGCCGGGCATAGAGGGCGGTCGCGACCGCCTCGATCACAAGGTCGAGCGCCGCAAGCGCCGTGCGGCTTGTCTCGTCGTCGCCGCGCAGATAATGGCAGGCCCTGTCGAGGTGCAGGTGGGCGGCGGCAAAGTCGCTTTTCATTAGCTTCTCCTTATTGCCCCGCCGTGCCGCGACCATGCGTGAGTCGCTTTACCGACAAGCAAAGATGGGCGGCGGCATTTGAATCGAATTGTACGCGACGTCGAAGCTGCTTGAGAGAGGCGGGCGGAGCCGGAACTGCCCGATCCCTCCGCGCCTGTGAGGAAGTTGTCCGGCAGGGTAGAGGAGGCGCGGTCCCGCCGGCATCCCAGCCCTTGCAGGCACCTCCATCACGGTTAAAAGTGGCCTGCTTTGGAGATAGGTTGAATCGACGTTGGTCCTCCACGGCGCCCCCCCCGTCCTGCCGGACATCGCCCCCACAACGGGAGAGAGTGGCAGTTCCACCGCCGTGCAACCGATGCATGTGCGAAACCGTTATGGCGAGGATAATCGAGGGGTGCGGCAATTGTCCTTCATGCCCAACCGGCGCCGGCCGGTTTCTCTCGCGCTTGCGGCGGCGGCGCTTGCATCGATGCCGGCCGCCGCCTTCGCCGCCGAAAAAACCGGCATGTCGAGCGAAGGCATCTTCGTTCTCGAAGTCATTTTGCTGCTCGTCGTCGGCCGAGGCATCGGCGAATTGCTGGAGCGCCTCGGCCAGCCGGCGGTGATGGGACAGCTGATCGGCGGCATCCTGCTCGGGCCCTCGCTGCTCGGCTGGCTATGGCCCGCGGCCGAGCGGCTGGTCTTTGCCGGCGATGCCGCACAGAAGTCGATGATCAACGCCATCGCCCAGTTCGGCGTGCTGATGCTTCTGCTGCTGACCGGCATTGAGACGGACCTGAGGCTGGTGCGCCGCGTCGGCCGCGCCTGCTTTTCCATCTCCGCCACCGGCGTCGCCGTGCCTTTCGCGCTCGGCTTCGTGGCCGCGCAGTTCATGCCGGCCTCGCTGCTTGCCACCGGCAGCGAGCGCATCGTCTCCGGCCTGTTTCTGGGCACCGCGCTTTCGATCTCTTCGGTCAAGATCGTCGCCATGGTGGTGCGCGAGATGAACTTCATGCGCCGCGACCTCGGCCAAATCATCGTCTCCTCGGCCATCATCGAAGACACGATCGGCTGGGTGATCATCGCCATCACCATCGGCATCGCCACGCATGGTCGAATCGAGCTCGCCAGCCTCGCCTTCACGCTCGCAGGCGTCGCCGCCTTCATGGCCTTTTCCTTCACGCTCGGCCGCCGCATCGTCTTCGACGCCATCCGCTGGACCAACGACACCTTCCGCTCGGAATACGCGGTGGTCACCGTCATCCTCGCCATCATGGGCGGTATGGCGCTGGTCACCGACTTGATCGGCGTGCATACGGTGCTTGGCGCCTTCGTCGCCGGCATATTGGTCGGCGAGTCGCCGATCCTGTCGCGTCACATCGAGGGGCAATTGCGCGGCGTGATCACGGCACTCTTCATGCCGGTCTTCTTCGGCGTCGCCGGTCTCTCGGCCGACCTGACAGTGCTCGTCGATCCCGAGCTTGCACTGCTCACCGTGGCGCTGGTGGCGATCGCCAGCCTCGGCAAGTTCGGCGGCGCCTTCATCGGCGCGGAGGCCGCGGGCATGAGCCGCAGCGAGGGCATCGCCGTCGGCTGCGGCATGAATGCGCGGGGCTCGACCGAGGTCATCGTCGCCTCGATCGGTCTGTCGATCGGCGTGATCTCGCATACGCTTTTCACCATGATCGTCACCATGGCCGTCATCACCACCTTGGCAATGCCGCCGACATTGCGCTGGGCGCTGGGACGGCTGCCGATGGGCGAGGCGGAGAAGAAAAGGCTGGAGCGCGAGGAGGTCGACCAGCGCGGCTTCATCACCAATCTGGAGCGGCTGCTGGTGGTGGTCGACGAGGGCGTCGTCGGCCGCTTCGCCGCCTACCTCGCCGGTGTCATCAGCGCCGGCAAGCCGACGACCGTGCTCCATACAAGCGGCGAAAGCGAAGCCGACCCCGTCGAGGCGGCGCATCTGGACGAGATCGAGAAAGGCGCTGAGCAGGGCCGCGAGGCGGCGAAGGAAGCCGACGAGGAGCCCGCGCATGAAGCCCCCCTCACGCGTCGCACGCATGACGCTCCGCTCTCCGCCGAGGCGGTCGCCAAGGAGGCGCGCAAGGGCTACGGCATGCTGCTCATCGGCCTCGGCCGAGCGGTGACCGCGAAGGGCGGCTTCTCGCGCCGGCTCAACGAGGTCGCCGGCGCTTTCGAGGGCCCGCTCTGCCTGGTGCTGAAGCCGGCCGGCGTCGGCCGGCAGATGCCGCGCCTTGGGCCGGGATCCGGCAGGATCCTGGTGCCGGTCAACGGCACGGCGAATGCGCGCCGCGGCGCGGAACTCGCGCTTGCCGTCGCCTCCGTCACCGGCGCGCCGGTCAAGGTCCTCTATGTCGCGCGTCCGGGTCGCGACGAACCGCGCGACACCGTCTCGCATCGCCGCAGGGAGGCTGTGCTGAAGGACATTGTCGCGCTTGCCGACCGTTATGG
>NZ_RZSR01000607.1:0-3700 GCF_004023265.1 Mesorhizobium sp. M1A.F.Ca.IN.020.06.1.1 | reverse complement strand
GCCACGCGGTCGGCCGATTCCCTAGCGAAATTGATATCATGCGTGACTACAACCATCGTCATGCCCTCGCTCTTCAGCAGGCGCATGGTCTCGAGCACTTCGCCGACAAGCTCTGGATCAAGCGCCGAGGTGACCTCGTCGAAAAGCATGTAGCTGGGCTCCATCGCCAGGGCACGCGCGATGGCAAGACGCTGCTGCTGACCGCCGGAGAGCTGTGATGGCAAGCTGTCGCCCTTGTCGCCCAGCCCCACATGCTCGAGGTGCTTCTGCGCGAGCGCGCGCGTCTCGGCACGGCTGCGTTTTGCGACCACGCGGGGTGCCAGCGCGACATTTTCCAGCGCCGTCAGGTGCGGGAAGGCGTTGTATTGCTGGAACACGATGCCCAGCTTCCGGCGCAGCTTGTTGATATCCGTCTTCGGATCGTGAACGCCGATGCCGTCTACGAGGATCTCGCCGCCCTGGATCGGCTCGAGCCCGTTGATGCATTGCAGGAGCGTTGATTTTCCCGAACCGCTCGCGCCAATAAGGCAGACGAGTTCGCCCTTTTCGATCGTGAGGTCGATGCCCTTGAGCACGACCACCGATCCGAAGGCTTTTCGGACGTTGCTGATGCGGATCATACGCGGACCTTTCTTTCGAGGTGCCGACTGTACCGGGAAACCGGATAGCAGATGAGAAAATAGAAAAGCCCCGCCCCCATCAGCAGCAGCCAGGTCTCATGCGTCCTGGTGATGAGGATCTGGGTGGAGCGCATATACTCGATGTAGCCCACCACGCCAGCAAGAGCGCTGTCCTTGATCAGGCTTAGAACGAGCCCGATCCATGGAGTAAGAGCCGTCCTGAATGCGAGCGGCATGGAGATGTAGAAAAGCTCCTGGTAGCCGTTCATGCCGAGCGAGCGGGCGCTCTTGCGGTAGTGAACGGCGACCGACATGAGGCCTGCCCGCACCACCTCGGCCGTTACTGCGGACATCCAGGCGCCAAGCGCGACCGTGCTGAACCAAAAGGGCGAGGTGCCGAAGCCCAGGATCGACAGAAAGCTGTTGGCGAGTATCAGTTGGATGAGCATCGGCACGCTGCGCAGGATGTCGATGAAAGGCGCCGTCGCCACCCGCACGGGCAATGACACGGTGCGCAGCCAGCCAAGGACGATCCCGCCAAGCGTGCCGACCAAAGTTGCGGCGGCGGCCAACCTGATGGTGTTGAGCAGACCCTCGGCCAGGAAATAGGCATCCGACCAGACAAGACCTTGATTTGCGGAGGAAAACTGCATCCCTAGCTCCGGTAGATGAGCCGGAAGGCGAGCTGGGACGAGAACTGCAGCCCTTTGGCGATGAGATAGTAGATCAGCGCCGTAACCAGGAAGAATTCGAAAGTCCTGAACGATGTCGACTGCGCGTATTGCGTCGCGCCCGAGAGTTCCTGCAGCCCGACCAACATGCCAAGCGAGGTGTTCAGCATTCCCCAGATGCCTTGCGTGATATAGGCAAGGAAAATCACCTTGAACATCTGCGGGAAGATAACATGGATGAAGCTCTGTGGCCCGGTCATGCCGAGGGAGCGCGATGCCGACAGCTGCTGTCGTGGAATGGCAGCCAGGCCGCCCCTAAAGATTTCCGTCATGTATCCGGCATTGTTGAAGGAAACCGCCATGAGGACCGCAGCGTAGCTCGGTATGTTGATGTGGAAGGCGCCCAGCCCGAAATAGAAGAGGTAGAGCTGAAAGACCACGGGCGTATTGCGCGACAGCTCCACCCACCAGGTCGAAAAGCGGTATGCCAATCCCTCGCCTCGTTGGCGCGCGACGGCCATAGGCATGGCAATCAGCGTGCCGACTACGAAGGCCAGAATGGTGATCTGGATCGTCACCCAGGCACCTGCCAGCAGCAGGGGGAGCGAATCCCAGACGATCGACCAATAGAACTGATAGCCGTTCATGCAATCACCCCATGCTCATGCCGGCAGAGTGTCCTGCCGGCATGAGCCTTGCGGGTCAGAAACTGACGCCGTTGGCATTCAGCGGCGGCAACGGACCATCGCCGTAGTACTTCTTGTAGACCTCGGCCCGGCGCCCGCTTGCCTCCTGCTGGAAGACGAACACCCGCGCCCAATTGAGGAATTGCTGGTCGTCGCGATGAACCGCGATCGAGCCGAAATCGGCCAGGGGCGCCACGCCCGCCGCGATGAATTCGGGAAACTGACCGCTTTGCGAAAGCGCGTGGAAGACGCCTGCGCTTATCAGGATGGCATCCACCTTGCCTTGCTGCAGGGCAAGATAGGCTTCAGCATCGCTGGCATAGCCGGTGTAGGTCGCCCCTGAACTTTCCCAGCCCTTGGCGAGCTCTTCCTTGAAGAGCTGCTCGGGCGTGGTGCCCACGACGCCGCCGAGCTTCTTGGACTTTAGATCGGAGTATTGGCCGATCCCGGTCTCCTTGCGTGTCACCACCGTGGTTGTGTTGTTGGTGTAGGGCTGCGTGAAGGCCACCGTCAGCGCCCTCGCCGGGGTCGGAGTGGTCGAGGCGATCAGCACGTCGATGCGATTGGAGACCAGAGCCGGTATACGATCCGGCGACGGTGTCTCTACGATCACCGGCTCCGCGCCGAGCGCCTTGGCCATGTCCTTGCAATAGGTGACGTCATAGCCGTCGGGCTCGTTGCTCTGGTCCCGGAATCCAGCGGGCGGGCTGTCCAGCATGATGCCGCAACGTAGCTTCTTGTTCTTGACGATCGTATCGAGCGCGGAGTCGGCATGCGCCGAGGCCGCGAACGTGAACGCGGCAATAGCCGTCGCCAGCAAAGCCTTCATAATCGGTACCATGTTATTCCCCTTTCGCGTTGCAGACTAGTATGTTGGCCTGAGCGATTTGAGGCCGCTCAACTCGCCTTTCTCGCCAGCTCAGGCGACGCGCCGAGAGCTTCGACCGGCCCCACTTCTTTCTCAATCAGCGGTATGACTTCCTTCTTGAACCGAAGGATCGAGCGATGCGCCAACTCGATCGGCATACAGCCGAACGAGAAGTTGCAGGTGTAGTTGCTTGGGTTCAGGCGCTTGATGTCCGCGACCATCTTTTCAGCCACAGTATGGGGATCGCCCACCACCATGTTGTCCGCATACTGGTCAAGCGTGTATTCGCCTTCGAACGGCTGGTCGCTGATGTAGCTGTTGCCGTCAAGCGGCGGTGAGGCCTGGCGCAAATGATGCGCCATACGCCCTACATACCGGGCGCGCTCCGCAACCGCCAATGCCTCGCTGCGCCTGTCGGTTATGGCAAGATACTGCATGACGGCCAAGGGCTTGGTCGAAGGCCGCTCTCCGATCGACTTCCAGGCATCATTGAGCCCGTCAACCATCTTGTAGAGCACGGGCGATCCGAGCGTGCTGGCTGCGAGGAAGGGGACCGCCTTCCACTTCTTGAAGCGCTCAAGGAGTTTGGGGTGCGAGGAGGTGACAAAGATCGGCGGCAGAGGCTTTTGCTGGGTGCCAATTGCAAAGGTGGTCTTGGGAACCGAGACGTACTTTCCCCCGTACTCGACTTCACCGTCGACGAGCGCTTTTTCGATGATGTCCCAATACTCAAGGAAAACGTCGACCCGATCGTCCAAGACGACATTGTAGCGGTCAAACTCGTACCGCTGGTAGCCGGTGCCCAGGCCGATGACCAGCCTGCCCTCGGCCTGCGTGTCGGCCACGGCGATCTCC
>NZ_RZSR01000606.1:0-3702 GCF_004023265.1 Mesorhizobium sp. M1A.F.Ca.IN.020.06.1.1 | reverse complement strand
GTTTAGCATCCGAGGATAGCGCTATGTCGATCGGCACGGGGGTCAGGTTGGCCGCCAGCACGCGGATCGTGTTGCCGCGACGAAAGGCAATTGCTGCCATGCCTGGCCAATCACTCGAAATCCGATAGCGTTCGACGCCGGCGGCCTCAGCGATTTGGGCATGGACGGCTTGCAAAGGTCGTCGGGAGCCGTCCTCGTTCAAGAGACCGAAGGGGCCAGTCGGTGCTGCCAATATCAACCGCTCGGCGGCGGTCTCAGCGGCCCGGGCCGCGACGCCGACGGCAAAGGCGGCACCGAACAATGCCCGCTGACGCGGGTCGGTGCCGGCGGCGGGCACCCGGGTATTTCCGGGATTGGCTGCGACCGCCTCACCATAGGGATTGTGCCGCAAGCCGATCGTGCAAGGCCCAAGCCAGATCGGCTTTCCGGGACACAATTGCCGTGCTGTCTCCATGACTGCAGGATAAACGGTCAGGGTTTCCATGACCGACTGCTCATCGGCGGCATGCACGATGGCGCTGTTGCCGAAGAAGACGAAATCCGCATCGTCGGTCGGCGGGTTGCGGTTGAATTCGGTGAATAGGGAGGGCGTACCAGCCCCAATCGGACAAGCGAGACCGACAGCCCGCAATGCCTGCACGATCTCGTCAATCGGTCGCTCACCGTTCGGCAAATGGTTCGAGGGGCGTGTCTTGAATTCGCGCCGTGGTGAAACCAGAATGGCGCTCGGTTCGACGCCCGCCAAGCGAACCATAGCTGCAAGACCCTGGGCCTCGACCCCGGGGTGGATCGCATCAAAGATCGCCTCGACCGCCAGCCCGCCGCCAAGCGCGTTCGCAAGCTCGGCCGCCTTTTCCAGCACGCGTTGATCATGCCCGCGCGCGCTGTCGAAGCGCAGTATGATCTCCGGCACCGGGCCAAGCGAAGCCGCGCCGGCGATGGCTGCCGGCAGTTGGTCGGGATCGACGAACAGCGCTATCGACGACATCCGCCCGGCAGGTCCGCCAAGGGTCAGGGTTGCTGGACTGCTGATAGCCGGTCCAGGCGCCGATGTCTCGGCGCGCACGGAAACCGTGACGCGCTGTATGTCCTTCACACCTTTGCCGATGACATAAGGTCGGGGCTTTGAGAGCGGCCGCACATAAGTCTTGAACGAGGCGTCCGTCCAGTTGCGCTGGTCCTCCATCTCGAAGGCATCGCCTTCCATGGCGACGGCGCAGACCAGGCCGGGTGCTGGCTCGTGCGTCAGCGCTGAAATGTCGAAGGCAGGCTGGTCCGGGCTGATCAATTTGGGAAATGTCGTCTCCTCGATGCTTCCGTCGCTATGCCGGATGGTCAGCCTTTTGCCCGCCGCCTCTGAAGGATGAAGCACCACGAAACCGGTGCGGTTGGTGGGAAAATCGGTGAGCGCCACGCCATCCGCTTGCAAGGTCAGCTCGCCCGAAGCGTCGCCACGAATCTTCATGCGATAGGCGAAACGTCCCTGCGGGCCGGCGCAGAGTCCGTCATAGCGAAGCTCGAACGACGTGCCGTCCTCGGAAATGCGCATGTTGGACAGTTCGGCCTTGTAAGTCCCCCAGGACGCATCGCGCGCAAGATAGTTGATCGCCCGAACCACCTCCACGCCGGCAAAACAGATCGTCCGCAGATTGCCGTCCTCGAGAACGGCGGTCAGCGGTCCGGCGGCAAGAAGCCTCCGTTGCGGAAGCGGCTCGTCGGTGCCGTAAAGCGCAAGGAGATCTTGAGGTCTGTAAACTCCGCCCTATGGAAACCGACCCGGAATCATCCGCACGCAAAGCTCCCCCGGCTGTTCGCTGGGAGGACCTGGCCGACCTCATCCTCATCATTGCCCGTGAGATTCAGTTTCGCGGTTACAGGGACGAGAGAGCGCTGTCGCTGTCACAATCGGAGGGCATGGTGATGCGCCACCTGGTTGCGCACGCTTCCGCAACGCCCAGCCAGATCGCGACGGCGACCGGGCTGCAGCGCACCAATGTTTCCACCGTGCTGCGCGACCTGGAAGGCAAGGGGCTGATCGAGCGCCATGTCGACCCGCAAGATCGCCGGGGCGTCAGCGTCCATCGCACCCGGCGGGGAGCCCACAATTACGCCCTGGTGCGCAAGGAGTGGGCAACTGCCGTATCCGAGGCCGCCGGCGGCGACACACGCAAGCTCAATGCCGCGCTTGAGCTTCTCAGGTCCATCGAAGCCGGCCTGACCGCAACGCGACCGATAGACAGCGACGGTCCGGGGCGAATGTCCGCCCGCCGCCGGAACGTCTAGTGCCGAACGGCGCGTGGAGACAAGCAATCTCGACCGCAACTCGGTAGCGGCCAGCCCTGTATCTCGTAAGGCTGCAGGCCGTCAGGACATCTTCAACAAGCGCACGCCCTTAGCAACATGCTCAGGTAATACCCCCCAACCTATGCAATCCAGGAGCGCCTCACGAAGGTCGAAATCGGGTCTCAGTGGTCGTGCGCACCATGCTCCTGCAGCGAAAGCCCAAAAGTCCGCACCAGGTCGCTGACCTGCTCCGGTGACAGATAGCGGGGGTTGAGGCCGCGCAGAAGCAGATAGAGCTTTGCCGTTTCCTCCAGCTCTTCGGTAGCGAATACCGCTGCCTCGAGCGTCTCGCCCGCGACAACGGGACCATGGTTGGCGAGCAGCACCGAAGAGTAGCGTCCAGCGAGCCCTTTGATTGCATCGGCTACCGCAGGGTCTCCGGGACGGAAATATGGCACCAAAGCCGTCTGTCCGGCGCGCATGAGATAGTACGGCGTCATTGGCGGCAGGACCGACTTGGGATCGATCTCGGGAAGCATGGTGACGGCCACCGCATGGGTTGAGTGCAGGTGCACAATCGCACGCGCTGCTGCCCGCGTCTCGTAGAGGGCGGTATGCAGGGGGATTTCCTTGGTCGGCGCATCGCCCGCGACGAGCCGCCCTTGCGCATCGAGCCTGGCAAGGCGAGCCGGATCGAGAAAGCCCAGCGATGCGTTGGTCGGCGTCACAAGCCAGCCGCCGTCATCGAGCCGCAGACTGATATTGCCCGATGATCCCGGTGTCAGCCCGCGCTCGAATAGGGAACGGCCGAAGCGGCATATCTCTTCGCGAAGTTTGGCCTCGCTCATGTTGTGGCTCCCTCGATCAGTTCGAACCCGAGATCGATCTTCGTCGGCGGCCCGTCGGAGCAGACCAGCCGGGCGCCGGTCTCTCCGACCGCGACGCGTGGCGTCCGGATGGTGGAAAGCGGTTGCGGCGCCGCGCGGGCGACGTCCAGGCCGTTATAGCCGAAAATCGCCAACCGGCCGGGGATGGCGATGCCGCGGGCAAGGCAATGGAAATAACCGCCAATCGCCATGTCGTCGTTAGAGAAATAGACGGCATCGAGATTGGGGGCGCGCCCGAGCAGCCGGCCGAGACCCTCGCGCCCGGCCTCGATCGACGAAGATGAGGGAATGATTTCTTCCGCGGCGACTTCAAGGCCTGCCTCTGCGAGCGCCGAGCGAAATCCGGCGAACCGTTTGGCGGCGCGCAGATCGCGGCTGAGATCGTGGCCCACATAGCCGATGCGCCGATAGCCGCGCGAGACCAGATGACGCGCGCTCGCGCCTCCCGCCTCGCGGTTGGAATAACCGACGACGATGTCGATGCCATCGCCATCGGAATCGAGCAGTTCGGCGACCCTGATGCGGGCGTGCC